>CAYNTC010000166.1:0-5579 GCA_964399795.1 uncultured Pirellulales bacterium
TCCACCTGTTTGTCAGAAATTTAATACGTAAATCTGTAGCAAGCTCGCTTACCACGTAGCGCTGAATACGCACAGATGTATCGAGGGTTGTGCCTGCAAAGGACGCAATAAATACACCCATTAGTGTGACTCCAACTGTTTCGGGCAAACGCAATTTAGTCATCATATTTGCTGCGCCTACGACAACCGGCGCTATCTTATCAGATAATCCCTTCGCTCCTAACCAGGAATCGTAGTAGTGAAGCCATGCAGCCTTTCCGGACAGTATCGTGCCATCGTTGAGCTTCACTGCCATTGCCACGCCTGCTCCGACACAAATGATAACAAGAACCGCAAGAAAACTCTCCAGAATCATAGAGCCGTAACCTACGAACTGGCAATCTGGTTCTTTGGCGATTTGTTTACAGCTTGTGCCGGAAGCAACGAGCGAATGGAAGCCACTGATAGCACCACAGGCAATTACGACAAACATAAAAGGCCAAATTGGCGGAGTATTTTCCGGAAGCGAGACGTTTATAGCAGGTGCAACCAGCGGCAACCCGCCTGTCAGTGAGGCTGCCGCCGTGCCACCTATCAAAAGGCCCATCGCGATAAAGAGTTGCCAGGCATTGATGTAGTCTCGTGGTTGAAGCAGAACCGTCACCGGCAGCGTTGAGGCAACCCACGCATAAATCAGCAAAATTATTACCCACAATCCGGTCGGTGGTATGCCAAATGCGCTACCAAGCTCGATAGGTAAAAACGACCCAATGGCGATACATAAGTACATTCCTAATACAGCCACGGCTGTAGCAATCGGCACGCTCAGGCCCTTTTTGTAAACCGCGTATCCAAGAGCCATAGCAATAGGAATCTGCAGCCAGACCGGCACGACCGAGCTGGGAAACCGCGCAAAGACCGTTGCAATCACGACTCCGAATATCGCGATAACAATTAACAAACTCAGGAAAACAACAGCGAAGAATATGAAGCGTACCCGTCCATTGATATATTTAGCCGCTGCCTCGGATATGCTTTTGCCTTGGTTTCGCATCGAGATCACCAGTGCCCCGAAATCGTGCACCGCCCCCATAAAAATAGAGCCAAGAAACACCCATAGGATTGCCGGCAGCCAACCCCAGATGATTCCTATAGCTGGCCCGACAATCGGCCCTGTACCTGCAATCGAAGTATAGTGATGTCCGAAGATAATTCCCTTGCGAGTCGGCGAATAGTCGATCCCATCCTGCAGTTCTACACTGGGAACAGGAGCGTCTTTATTGAGCTTGAATATTTTCCTGGCAAGAAAACGCCCATAAGTATGATAAGCTATCAGATATCCACTTCCACAAATCAGCACTAATAACAAAGTTTCCATACAACAATTTCTCCTGCAAGAAACACCTCTACTTTTTTCGAGAACGGGCCAATAGCCTTATTGGTACCTCAGCTATTGGCAACATCGATTGTAAACGTCCCACGATGAATCTGCGGTAGTTATCGTCGAACAACTTCGGGTTGTTCACAAACATAAGTATCGTAATCGGATTTACTGCAATCTGCGTGGTGTAGTAAATCTTCGGCCATGTTGCTCCACGTCTTCTTGCCCCTGTGCGCTCGGCTTGTATAGCCTCGAAGGCCTTGTTCAGTTTGCCGGTCTGTATTTGTGTTGTTGTTTGCTTAAATATCTCACAAGCCAAATCCAGGACGCTTTTAACATTTTTGGCCTTTGTCGCAGTTGTAAAGGCTATCGGAGCATACATCAAGCCCGGCAAATGACTCGTCAAATACTGCTCATAGTCACCCGTAACTGCTACATCCTTAGCCAGGTCCCATTTGTTTATTACTATTATGCAGCTTTTATGTTCCTGGGCAATAAATGCTGCTATTTTTTTATCAACTCTCGATATCGGCTCAGTAGCATCGATAAGAAAAAGAACCACGTCTGCTCGCTGAATCGACCGCGTTGCGCGAACGTAGCCGTAGAACTCGATGCTGTCGGCCATTTTGCTTTTCTTTCTGATTCCTGCGGTGTCGATGACAACGATAGTCTTTCCATCCTTTTCAAACCGCACATCCACAGCGTCTCTGGTCGTGCCGGGCGTCTCGCTGACTATGACTCTTTCGGCACCAACCATGGCGTTGACAAGGGTGCTCTTGCCAGCGTTTCGTTTGCCAACCACTGCCAGCTTCATCGCCGGCTCAGCAGGTTTGCCCATTTGAATATGCGATAGTCGCTCGAAGATTCTATCGAGCAGAACATTCTTATTAATATTATTCTTCGCGGAGATACTAAGGAACTCGCCGAATCCTAACTGTGAGAATTCAAGCGCCCCGGCAAATTGTTTCGAACTGTCAGCCTTATTTGCAACGCCGATTACATCGAGGTTATGTTTGTGTAGAAGCCGGGCTATCTGGCTATCGAGCGGCACTAATCCATCCCGGATATCGACCATAAATACGACGAGATTTGCAGATTCAATTGCTTGAAGTATCTGTTGTTCGATATGACTTTCGAGCTGGTCCGAATCGACTATTCCGTATCCGCCGGTATCGATAAGCTCAAAATATTGGTCATCTCTTTCAATGATCGTGCTTACACGATCCCTGGTGACACCTGCGGTTGGCTCGACAATACTTATCATCTCACCCGCAAGTGCATTTAATAGACTACTCTTGCCCACATTAGGCCGACCAATTATCGCAACTACCGGCAGCGCCATGACTTTTCCAACCCACGCAGTACGTTTATTGATACCAGTAAAACTAATGTTAATAGAAATTGTTCTGATTTGTCACTCCTGCGCAAGCAGGAGTCCAGAAAACGTCATTAAAATGACTGGATTCCCGCCTTCGCGGGAATGACATTGTTGCTCTATGCTTCTTGTGTTTTATCATTATTTATGCAGGAATCAATAGCCCCCAAATTTATTTGGGGATTTCGTTCTACAACACGACATACCACATACGCAATACGATATACGAAAATCGGATTATATCAAACCCCCCAAACTATTTGAAGTGCCGATACAACCTTATTAAAGGTGTGCTATTGTTCCTATGTATAACTTATCTAAGGCTTTATACACTCAATTTGCCCAGTGCCTTTGATTTAAACTTACAGCATTATGGGTTCGTGTATTTTGAAACTACTCTGCAATAAAGCCCCCATTGAAACTGCCTCTGCCCAGTTTGTATTGTTGTTAAGGTTATAATAGTTCTGTGGCGGGCGTAACCTCTTATTCGTTAAGTTCGAGACCTCATAAATAGACATGCTTTTTCTATATGGCGTGGCGTTTTCTAGTACAATAGCATAAATCTCACTTAATGATCGAGTATAGTTATTAAATTCTTCTTTCGTACAACTAATTTGGTCATGAAATCTTTCCCAAACATTTTCAGGTTTATCAACAATTACTTTTGATATCAGGGCTTCTCCTACGAGCGAACTTTCGGGCCGCGAAGCATATATACTAACTTTTGACCCAGTCCACTTTTTAGAGAATTTTCTCCTTATCTCAACTTTTTTCTCTCCGGATAGAACTTTCTCTGCATGTTCGGCTTTAATACTAATTAGAACTCTATTATCAAGGGAATGTCCATTCATAGAAAACATCCGTGTAATTTTCGGAAGTTTTTCTCTAATCGCTTTCCAAACTATGTTAAAGGGCGCGGAACACCTTAGCTCATCATCGAAAAGCCTATATTGATGTCCTGCTTTTACAGCTTGTGCAAATCCGAATGACTTAAAGAACTTATTCTCCATCTCCCAAAGACTTTCCGGAAGTGTAAAATGCACTTCTTTGGCGAATCCTCTCACTTCCAAACCCATCAAGGCAAAGAAAGCTTCTCCAAGATGAATATCCTGAAGTTCCTCCTTTATTCTAAGATGACAGAATTTAGCAGCCTCCTCTCGTTTTACTATTGCAGAAACAGCCGGTTTCTCATCAAGGTAACCAACATACCCGATTCTTTCTGAAGTCTTTAAGCCCGCTATAACTTTTTCATCAAACCACTTTTTAATATTCGGATACATCGGCTCGTTTTCTAACACTAACTCCCGTAAGTCTTTCAAATGGTCACTATCTCCGCGCGTATTTACTTCAGACAACTTAACAACTTGGAAATTGTCTTTTTGGTTAAACAAATCTTCCATTTCTATTACCTATGATACCATATGATTGTGATGTCCTGAACTAATTACCCTCTCCCCAATCTCTAAAAAATTTTGATAATCTCAGTTCTTGCTCATTATAATCGTCTTTTTTCTCATCCTCTTTGTAATTTTCTTGTTCTGGTTTTTTGCAGTCTTTTGACATTCTATAGAACGTTAGCCTAGCTAATCTTTCATCATCTACTAAATTAACATTAATATTGTGTCCACGAACTTCAAATATCAGAGGAGTGCCTTCCTTCTTATCTTTTCGGTCTTTACCAAAAAAAGGATGCGCAAATCCGGCATAATGTATACGCATCTCACCAATCGCTTCATCAATCGCACGACAATATACAGCGATTCCTTCTGGTAAGCAAAGCCTTTCTTTGGACCTCAAAATATAAAATTGATCTTTTTCAACTAACAACCTTTTCTTACTATTTGTTTCTATGCAATCCCAATAGTCACTCGGATTCGGCCTTTTTGTTTTCTCACATTTCCATAAATCTATGGGAGTATCCTGTTTTACTTTCCCTTTAAAGGCAGCAACATTATCCCTATACACGCTTTTGTCCTTCTTAAAAACTTTCGTCCCAGATAGATCGACCGAAAGTGTCTCGTCCTCCACATTTTCCTTACGACGTAAAAGGCATCTGCACAATTCCTTTCCTTGCATTCTGGAGTTATCCGGGTGGTAATAAAATAAACGAAGCTGTGACAGAGGTTCTCCTACTTTGACCCTTACATTGAAAGTGATAGGGGTTATTTCGAGAAACATTTCAACCTCCTGAAGAGGCAACTTTTCATGGTCAAAATACTCATAGTGGTCCATCTTGTCCACAATCAAACGGCATAAAACATCAACCCTACCAACTGAACTTTTAGCAGTCGCTCGGCCAAAAATCGGGCTACTTTTTAACCTTTGACCATCAAGTTTTTCATTTAGAGTAAATACATATGTGTGTTTCTTTTCCAAAAGAAATATACCATTATTCTCAGCGTCATGAACTTTAGCATATTTAGGGTTTTCAAGAATCGTTCTTTTATATGCATCTTGTTTAGTAGGCTTTATAGACCCGTTGACCATTTCAAACCCTTCTTTTGATAAAGTTAAATCGATAGATGAATGGTCAATTGGATTTTCTTGTTTCTTATTACTATCCCAGCCTTTCACATTTTTAATAAAATCTTTTTTGCACAACTCTTGAACCTGTTCCTTAGACAGGACACCTGGAATCCAATCTTTCCAAGGATCGCTCATTTGATTTCTCCCATTTAACCGCAAAAAAACGATGTGACCTAACAATATTTATCTATCGGATAACTTGTCAAAGAAACATAAAAAAGCAGTTGGCTGTTCGACTTCAGAAAACTAAAATCCTTATAATGGGTTCTCACTCATGATATTGGTAAAGAATAACAACAAAATTGGGCATATTGAGGA
>CAYNTC010000167.1:0-5568 GCA_964399795.1 uncultured Pirellulales bacterium
ACCAATTTATCATCATTCTCGTCTTTATACATAAACCAAGCCAGCGAGAGCGTCTTGACATTACTGACACAGTGGACGCGTTTGGCTTGATCTTTTGCTGCCCTTAAGGCCGGCATCAGAATCGCCATTAAAACGGCTATGATTGCGATCACAACCAAAAGTTCGATTAATGTGAAGCCTTTTATTTTCATGTTGATTGTCCCGTCAAGATGTTCAAGAGTTCAAATTTGATCCTGCTATAAATTTAATTTTTTATTCACGTTAAAAAGCTATGTTGATTTTCTTATAATAAGTTTTGTTTCGACTACCTTAACTTCTGAAGGATTTCCACTTTGTGAATTCTCGATGCGTTTTAAGAGCATATTAGCTGCGGCCTTACCTTGTTCATAGGGTGATTGTGTGACTGTCGTGAGTGGTGGATCAAGGTACGATGACAATGTGTTGTTTCCAAAACCGACCAGAGCCACGTCTTTCGGTATATTAAGAGCGTTGCGTTTAATTTCCTTATAGGCACCAAGGGCCACAGGGTCATTTACAGCAAAGATAGCTTCAGGTATTGTAGAGGAAGAAAGTAATTTGCGCGTTGCAACAACTCCATCATCTTCTTGTAAACCACCATATATAATAAATTCAGGATTGATTTGAATTTTATTTTGCTTTAACTCATTTACATAACCTTTACAGCGGTCTCGGCCGATAGAGGTGCTTTTTGGACCTGCAATGTGAGCTACTTTTTTATATCCTGATTGGATTAGATGGCGTACAGCTTGCACGGCTCCGCCGAAGTCGTCTGCTACAACCTTATCTGTGTTAATGTCCTCGCATACTCGGTCGAAAAAGACCAGGGCAATACCTTGTTTCGGAAGGGCTCTGAAGTGGTCACAAGATGTGCTTGTTTGAGCCACTGAAACCAGCACGCCATCGACTCTATTGGAAATCAACGTGCGTACATGTATAGCTTCCCGGTCGGAATTCTCATTGGATTGGCAAACAACCGTATTAAATCCTCGACCATACGCTACTTCTTCAACACCGCTGATGACAGCCGAAAAGAAATCATTCTTGATTAAAGGTACGATAATTCCAATAGTTGATGTTGCCTGCTTTTTCAGGCTTTTGGCAATGGAGTTTGGGTGATAATCCAATTCCTTCGCCAAAGAAAGAACGCGATGCTTAGTATCAGGGCTAATATCCGGGTGGTCGCGAAGCGCCTTTGACACCGTCGTGTAGTGAAGACGAAGTTTTCCTGCAATATCTTTAACTGTTATTTGTCTAACGGTCATTTGAGAGCCAGTAAAAATATATTATTTCACACGTTTGATATAGCGTTAGAAATATCATATTTGTTTATTCATTGCAAGAAAATTTTTATATACTATAGGATTTTCTGAACATTCAAACGCATCCTTTTAGGCCCCAAGCTCAAACCATGGCTTTGCGCTTTCTGAACTCTTTATTCCGTGTTTTCTTTATTCTGTGGAAAACCTAACATTACCAGACAAAATGCGCATAGCTATACTCATATATGATACTAAATTAACAGTCCTCACTTCAAGAAAAATGCAACACTATGGACAGCTTTGAATCCAGTGCTTCTCGGACCTGTACCGCCAACCAAGCAGAAGCGGACTGAGCCGCACACAGATGCCCCAAATACGGCCCCATTTTAACTCGCAAACCGCTACAACCAGATTACAACCCTACAACTCATTATCTCTCAATCCTTTACTTGAAATTCCTAAGATTCCGGGAGAGTTGGCTGAAGTCTTAGTGACAGCACATGAAGTGAGCCCAGAATGGCATGTCAGAATTCAAGCTGCATTCCAAAAATACACTGACAATGCAGTATCTAAAACTGTCAATCCGTCATCTACAGCGATAGTCAAAGATATTGATAAGGTCTACCGTTTGGCTTTCGAGCCCGGTTGCAAAGGCGTAATTGTTTACAGAAACGGTTGTCGTAAAAACCAAGTAATAAGCGCCGCCAATCAAACTACACAATCCCGCCTACGATTTCCCTCGCCAAGACCTCGACCAAGCAAGACAAGTGGAAGCATAATAAAAGCATCCACTGGCTGCGGCTCTCTATTTGTTACCATAAACTGAGATAAAAAAGGATTTTTTGAACTTTTTTTACTAATTTGGGAAAGGCAGGTGGATGCCCGTCACAGAGTGAAGCAACTGCCCGCGTACTTTCGAGGCGTTAAGAAGCGGTATCGACCCTGAAATACTAATAGAGCAGCTCAAAGGCATCAGGTATCTTTCAACAATTGCCCGTCGCAAAGATAACAAGAATATCGATGTTCTTTCCCGCCCCGATGCTATTGCTCGAGCTCTTGAGGCAGCAATGGGGCGAGATTACGAGCCTGTAATAATATCTTCAGCTAATAAATGCCCAGATTGCAGCTGTCCTCTCAGAAGGGAAGCCGGCTGCAACGTGTGTGATAATTGCGGATATACAAAATGCGGATGAAACCCTGAAACAGACATTGAGAAAATAAGACCCTTGAACATATTGGAGATGTCACGATGAGCAAACCAGAAAAGAGATTCAAATGTGGGCCAATCTCAACCAGCACCTGGTCTCATGGCAAAACAGTGGATGGTCTGATAGTCAAGTTCTATTCCATAAATATTGATAAGACCTACAAAGACAGTGATGGGTAGAAGCACACCACTTCGTTTGCAACTGAAGATTTGCCGAAGGTGGCTTTGGTGGCAAATGAGGCGTACGGGTATCTGAGGTTGAGCTCACCCGATGAAGGTGAACCCAATTGACAAATTCCTTTGTGATCCAAACCAATGAGAAAGAAACCTGTAAAAGAGGGTACTAAGAGCTGGCCGGAAAGGCCAAAGGTTTTTCCAAACTTGATGGCCCCTGTTGAGGCGGCGATGTTTCTACGCCTCGATCAGATTGGGCGGTACTGGACTTGAACCAGTGACCTCCTGCGTGTCGAGCAGGCGCTCTAGCCACCTGAGCTAACCGCCCTCAAGACAACTGAAAATTGTAAATGGAAAATTGAAAATTGTAAATGGAAAATTGAAAATTCAGTCCAGATTTCGTCTGATAACGGCTGCGGCTGAGAGTGTCCTTTGCAAATCGCCACTTTGAACTGTCATCGAAATCTGAACACTTTTGGCATCCAGCGGATCACTTGCTTGTGTTTTAGTGAAGGTGGCATCCGTAACGTTGTCGCAAAGCACATACTCACTGTTGTCGGTGATCAGCAAAAGCGTGTTCGGATAATCTTCATCGGTAGCATCACGGAACTCATAGATGATGTGATCGCCTTCCGGCGTATATAATTCACACCGGTTATTATCCAGGCTATCATAAACCACTCCAAGCCATCCATAATTTGGGTCTTGGTATCCAGCCGTGCGAATCTGGCTTGTCATCCGAGATAATGCCTGTCGAGCGCTGTTAATCGTTTTAAATATATCCTCATTCTCACTGTAATTTATAATAGCTGCGTTGAAAGCCACAGCTACAGCGGCAAGTAGTATGCCTGATATTGCCAAGACAATCAGCAACTCTGCAATTGTGAAGGCATTTGCGTCGTGCGTATTGCATGACGCGTCGTGCGTATTGCGTATTGCGTATTGCGTATTATTCATCGCTTACTCCGGATTCGCCACGAGGTGCATCTATCATCCACGCGCTCGGCCCAGAATTGCTAATATCCGGCCCTAATCCAGCAGGCTGAGCTGATTTGCTTTGAATTAAGAAAAACCCTTACTGTTATCCTGACAAAATCACTACTTCCATCCGGGACAACTTGCTCGAAGTTACTAATACTGACATTTTCAACTATTATCCGTTGACTCCACTCCACAAAGTTATTCAGAACCTGACCATCTGCATCTATTGGTGGTGAGTACGACTGCTCATCAAGAGTTGACAGACTGTTATAGCTCATCATAGCTGTCAGTTCCCGAATCTGCTCGATTAAAAATTCAGCAGTCGACAGATCGGCCCCGGCTCCGTTCGCTATTGTAAAAGCACTATTGGCAGTTAGCAGAGCCGCAATCGCAAATCCGACCAGAATCACGGCGAACAGCACCTCAACGAGTGTGAAAGCGTTTTTCCGTGTTTTAGTTTGCATGCAATACCTTAAGCTGATGTTATCAGCTTTATTGCTCTGCTGAAAAGCCCTATGGTCATTTCGACCAAAGCGCCGCGCAGTGGAGAAACCTATTCTAAAACAGATTTCTCGACTCGCCTACGGCTCGCTCGAAATGACATTATGAATTCTTTTTCAACAAAACATAGCTTTACTTAATTTCCAGGCACGAGAAAAAACCTACTTACCCATGACAATGCTAGACATCTTGAATATGGGCAGAATAATACTCATCGCTATGAAACCAACAAGACAGCCCATCGCCACTATCATCAATGGTTCTATCATGGAAGTGACTGTCTTTATAACCGTCTTTAGTTCTCGTGCATAGTAAGTGGAGACATCTCTCAATACATCACTTATATTTCCCGACTCTTCACCACTTCGTATCATATGCACAACACTGGATGGCATTAATGTGTAACGGCTCAGGCTGGATGCGATTTTCTTGCCCTGACGAACCTCCTCGTAGACTCCAAGCCACATATCCCTGTATAGGGCATTTCCCGATATTTGGGCCGTTATGGAAATAGTATTCAGGATTGGCACGCCTGCCTTTGTGAGCACACCCATCGTGTGCAAGCTCCTGGTTATATACAGGCTCCGGCAGAGTGTCTTTATCAGAGGCAACGTCAACTTTGTCTTGTCCCACCAAAGCCGGCCACCACTGGTGTTGATGAAGTACCAAAAAGCCCAAAGACCGGCGCCGATGGCGGGCACGATTAAAATCCAGTAATGCCTCAAGAATGTGCTGCTGACCATCAGTATTGTTGTTGGCAAAGGCAAGAGGTGTTCCTTTCCTTTGAATATCGCTGTAAACCTCGGCAAGACAAAACAAAGCAAGAAGATGGTCACCGCTACGGCCATAACCGCTATTATGACAGGGTAAACCATAGCACTTCTGACCTGAGAGCGTGTCTCTGCCTCCTGGTCCAGATACTCCGCCAGCTTTTGCAGCATATCGCTCAAAGAGCCAGAGACTTCCGCTGCAGCAACCATGTTTATATAGAGGTTAGAAAATACATTTGGATGCTCGGCGAGGGCCTGTGAAAAACTCTGGCCGGCTTCGATTGAATTTTTCAGGTCGGTGACAACGCCCTTGAATTTCTCGTTTTCATTTTGTTCGGCGATTGACTGAAGTGAATCCTGAAGACTTATCCCTGCCCGAACCATAACAGCAAGTTGACTGGTAAAGTTCAAGATATCCTTTCTGCTCGGCCCTAACTCAACTCTAAAATTCTTCACTCTCTGTAGCAGCGAAGCTCGGCCTTTGGCCTTATCGCGGACCCATTTCGGCTGCTGGACAGCTCCGATGGAATTATTACCAGCGATGTGCCGAGAGCGGCCTTGCTGGATTTGCGGTCCGGCAGCCTGCTTATCGTCAGCAAGGGCAGTGGTACTTTCGTGCTCTTGTGGAGAATCGCTCGACATATCTATATTCCTA
>CAYNTC010000168.1:0-5560 GCA_964399795.1 uncultured Pirellulales bacterium
AAGCCGGATGCTTCGCCTTTCGGCTCAGCATGACAATAAAAACGGTCAGTTCGAGTAAATGAGATAGTTGCTGATTTGGCCGAATAGTTGTTGTCCCGAAGCAATGATACCGGGAAACAGAGTGTTTTTACGATTGAAGCTCAGCGACCTGCCCTGCTTATCGGTCACCTTGCCACCAGCAGCTTCGACTAAAATCACCCCTGCGGCAATGTCCCACTCGTTCTTCGGAACTAATGTAAAGGTCGCATCTGCAAGTCCAGCTGAGACTTGAGCCAGTTTGTAGGCAACCGAACCACATGGGATCACCTCAAACGGGGCATCCTCAAACTGTTTCCATTCACCACGTTTAACTTCACTTCGGCTGGCAAGAATCTGTGCCCCCTCCAAGGAGCTTGATTTGCTGACCGTTGCCTTTCGCCCGTTCAGTGTTACGCCAGTCTGTCTGGATCCAAGAAAGAGCTGTTCCCTGGCAGTATTGTAAATTCCGCCGGTTACCACTTCGCAGTTTTCTACAAGAGCAATTGATACACACCATTCATCGATGCCCTGTATAAATTCCCGTGTCCCATCGATAGGGTCTACAATCCAGACGCGAGACTTGTCCAACCGAGTCAAATCATCTGCCGTTTCCTCGGAGAGCCAACCGTCACCGCCTTCACAGAGGGTCTCTCGTAGAACCCTGTCCAATTCCAAATCGGCTGCAGTGACAGGGTCGCCACCTGCTTTAAGTTCAGCTTCTATTCGGCCGCTGGTAAACTCGTTCAGCGTTTGCTTGGCCCGGTTAAGGGCATATTCGATTCGCTTTAAATCGTTATCTATAGACATCTATTTACTCCGAAGTCATTAGGTCAGCGAATTACGACTCCAAAAAAGAAATCATTTCAACCCTGCTAAGTTTCTTGAATCTTGCCCGCGGCTCTGCGCCCTAAGGATAGAAAGGCCACGCCAACGGGATCAATAGTGTTGCGCACACCAAGAGCAGCAAAGTCAAAGGCAGTCCTGCCCGCACAAAGTCTGAGACGCGATAGCCTCCAGGGCCATAAACCATTAAATTTGTCTGATAACCCAGCGGCGTTACGAAGCTGGCAGACGCAGCGAAAGCCACGGCCATGACGAAAGGTCGTGGACTGGCCCCTATCTGAGTACCTATGGCTACCGCGAAAGGAAATACTAAAGCTGCCGCGGCATTATTGGTAATCACAGAGGTAAATAAAGTGGTCAAAACATACACGCCGGCTAACACGGCATATGGTCCCCAGCCTACCGACAGTTTGACAAAGATACCTGCGGTAGAGCCTACAAGTCCCGAATTGACCAGCGCCTGGGCTAGTCCGAAGGCGGCTGCTATGGCGAGTAGCGTTTGCCAATCCACACTCCGCCTTGCATCGGAAATCGATATGCAGCGACTTGCAACCATCAGGCCCGCAACCAGCAAGACTGCGGTAACCACTCTCATCACACCGGTGGACATCAATACTACCAGTAGAACCAACAAAATCAAAGACCATACAGTCTTGTCGTAGCGTACCGGTCGATAATCTTCAACACCACCAACCAGAAGAAAGTGCGGATTGTTCCGGTTTGCACGCATAAAGTGCGGTCCGGCTTGCAGAAGAAGCGTATCGCCCGGCTTCAACACCATATCACCGACCTTACCTGTAAGCCGCTCCCCACCGCGGTGAACTGCCATAACAGCAGCATTATACAAAGCCCGGAAATCTGCATCTCGTATGGTCTTACCCACACTTGGACATGCAGGCGACACTACCGCCTCGCAGAGCACCCCTCCTCGCCGATCTATTGCCTTAGTAATATAGCCTTCATCCGCAATCGGAATCAAACCAGGAATCTTTTCAAGGTCCACAATCGTACTTATAACACCTGTAAAGGTAAGTATATCGTTGGATTGCAGGGTTTGCTCTGGAGACACGGGTGTGATAATTTGGCCGTCGCGGTTAATCTCAATCAGAAAAAGCCCTGGCAGTTGACGCAGGCCAGCTTGCTGGATGCTCTTTCCCACCAGACGACACTCCGGCTCGACGCGCATGTTTACCAGGTACTCACGGGAGGAATCCGTGAACTCCTCGATAAGACCCTTACGCCTGGGCAGGAGCCACCGCCCTATAAGCAGAAGATAAAGCGTACCTACGATGGCATACATCAAGCCCACCCGCCCCAGCTCGAAGAAACCCATAGGCCGCAATGCCGGGTTCGGGTCCGGGCCCGACTGTGAGGTTTGCTCCAGTAGGCCGTTTATAACCAAGTTAGTGCTTGTGCCTATAAGTGTGCATGTACCGCCGAATATACATAAATATGAAAGCGGGATAAGCAACCGTGAAGCCGAGACTTGGTGTTTCCTGCACCAGTCAGATACAATTGGGATGAACATGGCAACAATCGGCGTGTTGTTCAAAAAGGCGGACATTGCTGGTAGTAAACCTGCCATCCTTAAAAGTGCTCCTCGCTCGGAATTTGCTTTTCCCAACACCCAGGATCCTGCCCTGTTAAGCCCGCCGGTCTCTCGCATAGCCGCAGCAACCACATACAAAGCACCGATGGTAAGAACTCCAGGATTGGAAAAACCGGATAAAGCCTGTTCCGGTGTTATAATGCCGACCAAGGTCACCAGTACTAAAGCTCCAAGTAGCAGCGCATCAGGAGCAACGTTCCTCACCAGCCCGGCAAATACTAATGCCATTACAGCTAAACAGAAAAAGGTTTCCCAACCCATTGCTAAAGTATCACTAATGCTGCTTACCTTTGATCAGACTTGTTGCTAAACCTGGTTTCGAAGCTACTATCTATACCAATATAGTTTTCCTTTTCGAGATGGAGCAGAACTGTCTGTACACACTCTTCTGGTGATAAATCCGTTGTATCGACGATCACATCCGCATCGTTCGGCTCCTCGTACGGGTCTGAAATGCCGGTAAATTCCTTGACAATTCCGGCCCGAGCCTTTGCGTAGAGCCCCTTAATGTCCCGCTGTTCACAAACCTTCAGTGGTGTGCAGACGTGTACCAGGACAAATCCTCCGACCGATTCTATCATCTGTCGTACTTCTTTTCGGATGCGGTCATAAGGAGCGATCGGTGCACAAACGGCAATTCCACCATTTTTGGTGATCTCCGAGGCAACCCACCCTATACGGCGTATGTTTATGTCCCTGTGTTCCTTCGAAAAGCCTAATTCTGAAGATAGGTGTTTACGTACTAAATCGCCGTCTAAAAGTGTCGTGGGCCGACCGCCTATTTCCATTAACTTAGTAATCAAAACATTGGCCAAGGTGGATTTGCCGGAGCTTGGCAGGCCCGTAAAAAGCACTGTAAAGCCCTGTCGGTTTCGCGGCGGATAAGTTCGCCGAAGCTCCTCGATGACTTCCGGGAACGAAAACCAGCAAGGAATCTCTCTGCCGGCGGCCAGCCTCTCGCGAAGTTCTGTTCCTGAAATAGACTTGGTCTTTACATCTTTAGGAACTTCATCGATGGGCGCGTACGCATCCTTTTCTTCCACGTACACCATCATTCTGAAAGGCACCATTTGTACCTGCAATTCGTCCTCGTGCTGTCGGAGTAGTTCCTGAGCATCGTAGGGGCCATAGAAGGGCTTTCCTGAAGAGTCCGAGCCGGGGCCTGCATGGTCCCGACCAACAATGAAATGACTACAGCCGTAGTTTTTACGGATAATGGCGTGCCATACCGCCTCGCGAGGTCCACCCATCCGCATGGCCAAAGGCAATAAACTCAGAATAGCAGTATTCCTGGGATAGTGTTTCAATAAAGCCAAATAGCAACGAACTCTGGTGTAATGGTCAACATCACCTGGCTTAGTCATTCCCACTACCGGGTGGATGAGCAAGTTGGCACCTATCTCTGCGGCCGCCCGAAAAGTGAGCTCTTGATGTGCTCTGTGCATAGGATTGCGGGTCTGAAAGGCAACGACTTTGCGCCAGCCTAATGTGGCAAATCTGTTGCGCAATTGTGAGGGCGTGAGCCGATATTCCACGAAATCATAATGATGAGGTAGCGCCAATCCCTCAATTTTACCGCCGACATAAAACGTGTGCATATTATGTAGCAAATAACTTATCCCCGGATGTTCCTCGTTAGTGCTGCCAAAGACCTGATTCGCTTCCTCTTTAAGGTCTGGCTGCCAAACGTCTTCGACATGAAGGGCTGCAACCATTCTGCCTTCGAGATCACGAAGGGCCAGCATATCACCAGTTTTAACCTGTTTGGCCAGTTCCTCGATAACATCGAGCGTAATTGGCATGGGCCAGATAGTCCCATCCGACAGACGCATGTCTCTACAAACAGTATCGTAATCTGCTTTGTTCATAAAACCTTTCAGAGGTGAGAATCCCCCATTGATCAGAAGCTCAATGTCGCAGATCTGCCGTGGCGTTAGGTTCCACGACAACCAGTCACGAGAGGCAGATTTCAGTTCAGCCGCCCGTTGTTCATCGACTGAAAGGTCTATCAAATTTTCACCATGTGGTTTTATCAGGTGCTCTGGCATTTCTTATCACTCCTCTTATGACATAATCTTTTAAAACAAACTGGCTAATCACAGGAAAAGTAGCAGTATAATAAAAAATAGCCTAAGGAAAAACTTTCTTTTAACACAAATTAAGTGATATGTCGTTACTCATTTAAATGGTGAAAACATCTCATCCAACATCGTTGGATTCTTTCTGCCTGTTTTTACTACATCTCCGTTTGCCCTGGCAGAGCCTGTCCTTGTGACTGACACCAAAATGACACCGCGAGCCCATTTTAAATGGTTACAAAAAAACTGCCAGACATAAGTGCCTGACAGCTAAAGACTTAACAAATGGGCAGGGGCGGAATTGAAGCGCCGACACACGGATTTTCAGTCCGTAACTGGCGTTTGTAAGTATTTGTGTAAAAATGATTAATAACTGTCAAATAACAACTTATGAAGCTGGTCGAGATGCAACCGAGAGCCGACCGTAGGCGAAAGGTACATCTTTGGTGCAAATTTTGGTGCAACTCACTGGCTCATGTAATCCAAAATCAAGTTTATTCTTATGCCTACTATGGCAAAAACTTTAAACACCAAACTGTTCACAGGTTACGCGTGCCTCTACAATTCGGGTAATTCATGCATGACCAGAATTCACCATATTTACCTGTCCTTAGCCGCATGGGTCCATTGCAATTGGGACATGTAGGCACAGGTGATTCAGCTGTGATATTTGTACCTACATTTTGCTGACTTATTTCAATTCTTCCCGTTCGTGCTCGATAGGCACACCAGTCACACGCATCTGTCTCAGGCTTAGGTAAAGGCCCATCAAGTAAACTGATTACCTCACCGAGAAAGCCCATGAAAGCTCCATCATTCCGTTCGACTTCGACCCATTGAAGCTTTCCTTTGAGCACTTGTTCTTCTATTGTTGCCTGTTCAAAATTGTTTGGTGTAAAGTAGAGCAATCCCAGCTTTGACACAGGTGTTAGTTTAAGTGCATTCGGTGCAGGATTCTCTTAGAGCGTGTGTGAGAAGTCGTATCAGCCAGGTTTGAGCCGATGAATCATCA
>CAYNTC010000169.1:0-5501 GCA_964399795.1 uncultured Pirellulales bacterium
GTATTTTTGAATGTGGGTACTAATGGCCAAAGAAACAATCAATAAAATAAAAAGTTTTAAAGACCTAAAGATATGGCAAAAAGGCATTCAGCTCGTAAAAGATATCTACGCCTTAAGTAAAGCCTTACCAAAGGAAGAAATATACGGTTTGCAAAGCCAATTGAGACGCTCAGCCGTATCTATACCTTCTAATATTGCCGAAGGATTTGCCAGAATACACAATAAAGAATACAGGAATTTTTTATACATCGCTCTCGGAAGTTGTGCAGAACTAACGACACAAATTATTATCGCATCACGACTAAAATATATTGAAGGACCAAAAGCAGAAACAATATTATCAAACATCGAGGTAATCAGTAAAATGACAATGAGTTTGATCAAGAAACTAAATGCCAGCGACTAAATACTAACGACAAAACCAATGCGTGACTTCGGTAAGGTAAAACGAATCGTCATAAAGATCGGCACTAACATCCTGACAAAAGATGAAGGCGTCGATACAGCATACGTCCGCCGAATTACCGATCAGATAAGCTCATTAGTGTCAACCGGCAGGCAAATCGTAATAGTGACATCCGGTGCTATAGGCATGGGAGCAGGCCAGCTAAACGTGACAGGCAGGGTACGCGACATAAAAATGCGACAGGCCTGCGCAGCTATAGGCCAGCCCCTTTTAATGGCGGAATACCGAAAGGCATTTCTGCGTCACGGCATCAGTGTTGCGCAAGTTCTGCTCACTGCGATAGTACTAAATAACAGAAAGACATATCTGAACCTTCGCAACTCTGTGGAACAATTGCTTAAGCTTGGTGTCGTTCCCATCCTGAACGAAAACGATAGCGTAAGCACAGACGAAATCGGCTCGGCTTTTGGTGATAATGACAAGCTAAGTGCCCTCGTAGCGAGCAAGATTGACGCGGACCTTCTGATTATGCTCAGCGATATCGATGCCCTTTATGACAAGAACCCACAGAAATTTTCCGATGCCGGGCCGATTCATACCGTGTTCGAGATAACCAGTGACATCGTTCGCAGTGCCGGCGGCAAAGGCAGCACTCATGCCACCGGTGGAATGAAGACGAAACTCGAAGCTGCTAAAATAGCCTCTAATGCCGGCTGTCGGATTGTGCTTGTAAACGGCAGGATTAAAAATGTCATTGAGCGAATCATGGCAGGCGAAGAGATCGGCACGGTTTTTATGCCCAAGCGAAAGCTCAGCAATCGAGCAAGATGGATTCTCAATAGTGCTACAGCAGGCATTATTAAAATCGATGAAGGCGCGATGCAGGCACTTCGCGATCGTAAAAGTCTTTTACCCAGCGGCGTAGTTTCGGTTGAAGGCACGTTTGAAGCTGGAGCTGTTGTTATGCTTAATGATAACGCAAAGGCTGTAACGAATCTGAGCAGTTCACAACTAAACGCTCTTGCCGGCAAACATAGCTCCGAGATTCGTAAAATCCTCGGCCCAAAACATCGTGACGTCGTCGCAATACCAGAAGACATCATCTTCATTGATTATTGATAAATGATTATTGATTATTGTAATAGCCATAGAGGATACAGAGAAATCAAACACAAATTCAAACAGAATAATGCGGATTTTATTTACCACCAACAAGACCAGCTAAGGTTTCTATGGCTTTTTAATTGATATGAGGGTAGAATATTCTTATGAAATACAAGTTCACCGACTATTTCTAGTGCCATTTCTATTAAATAAGTTACAGTTTTATAGTTATGTCATTCCTGCGAAACCTGTCCTGAGCGTAGCCGAAGGAGCAGGAATCAACTCCATTATTTCTGGATTCCGCATCAAGTGCGGAATGACAAAAAGTGAAAGTTTCTTTTTAGAAACGGCACTAGCAATTAATTCGTTTACTTATTCTCTTGTGATTTGTAACTTGTGACCCGTGCCCCGAACGACGAGCGACGAAATTTTCTTTGCCTACAATTTATTTTTCTGCTATTTTGTGTCGTAAAAGCAAGAAACAAACGTGGCGGAACTCTCTAAGTTGGCAGGAATAGGACGCGAATTATTGGTCAGAAAAAATGAGCTCAAAAATAGAGAGCTAACCTGCATTTTTCACACTGTTTTAATTTGATGCTCAATGTGTACAATAACAGTCTGTAATTCAGTTCACATTACTTTTTTATTTTTTCATCGCCCAACCTCCAAAGCCAGATTCATTGGTATCGATGAGACCTCTGGGTTTGTGGTGGTGAGAAGTGCGGGCTAACCACATTGGTGGCTGCGTTCTCTTAAAAGACGGCGCTGTAAAGTTCATCCGCACAGAAGAAGAATTAGCACAGCTTCAATGGAAATAGGAAGCTAACATATCTTTAATGTGCTCGGCGTATCATTTTTCTTGCCCTTTCTTTTACGATTTGCTACCATAGCTATATATAAATGCGGTTTATATTGGAGGGCCTTATAATGAGTGCACTTCGCATATTCAAAGCTTGGTATCATTCTGTAGCAATTTTTTCTATTATCGCCTCATCCGCCGATGCGGCTGAATTCGCTGGTGGAACGGGCGAGCCTAATGACCCATACCAAATCGCTACAGCCCAGCAGCTTATCTCAATCGGCTCGGACCCCAACCTTCTGGATAAGCACTTCGTACTTATCAATGACATCGACCTGGATCCCAACCTGCCGGGCGGGCAGGTCTTTACCAGCGCCGTGATTGCACCATATAAAGGTATACAAGATCCAATGCATGAACATCTGATACATCCTCCTGAGGGAACCACATTCACTGGCCATTTTGATGGTAATAGTAACAAAATTAGGAACTTGACCATTCACGGCACATCGGACTATCTTGGCTTATTCGGCAGAATTGGGGCGTCTGGTTGGGTCCACGACTTGGGTGTGGAAAACACATTCATCGTAGCGGCAGATGGTTCTCGTTACCTCGGTGGGCTAGCGGGATACATTCAGGAAAGTAAAATCACAAATTGCTATGTGACCGGCCGTGTCGTCGGTGGAACAAACACTATGTATATCGGTGGGCTTGTTGGATTCGTTTGGCAAAGCAAGATCACCTATTGCTTTGCAACAAGCGATGTTTATAGCGGGGACAATAGTGAGAATCTCGGAGTTATGGTAGGAGGCAATGGGGGCGACATCATCAATTGTTATGCCAGTGGTAATATAGTCGGTGGATATGGTTGTAAGCGCCTCGGAGGCTTGGTCGGACTCAACGGTCCCACTATCCATCAGGGGGGGTCTAATGTCCTTTCGGCTGGTCTTATCATTCATTGCTACGAGAACGGCACAGTTTCTAGTGGTAATGAAAGTAACAATCTTGGCGGGCTTGTGGGAGATAATTATGAATCTGACATTATTAGCAGCTTTTGGGATATTGAGGCTAGTGGAATGTCTGAAAGTGCCGGAGGGACGGGTGTGACCACAGTCGAGATGCAGAACGCACAGACATATCTGAATGCAGGCTGGGATTTAGTTGGCGAGCGCGGAAATGGCACTGCAGATCTATGGCAAGTGCCCGAAACCGGTGGATATCCGGAACTGACGGCATTTTCTGAATCATATCAGCCACATTTACTGGAAGGTACCGGGACGCCGGAGGATCCATACGAAATAGCAACTGCCGAAGACCTTGGAGCTATATGCCATTATGATAGGTCGGCCTGTTACATCTTAGTGGCCGATATCGATCTCAACGACATCACATGGACGACCGCACCTATAGCAGATTTTGACGGTACGTTAAACGGTGCTGATTTCGTAGTATCCAACTTGACGATCCAGGGAGAAGTTCATTTGGGTCTGTTCGACACCTTGGACACACGTGCCAAGGTTATGAACCTCAGGATCGAGGATGCCAATATCTCAGGTGGGAACAATGCAGAATGTGTCGGTGTCTTGTCGGGATGGAATCAGGGTAGCATCACAAATTGCTTTACCAACGGTAATGTTACTGGCTACGACTGTGTCGGCGGGCTTGTAGGATATAACAGTAAGCATGGCTCGATCCACAACTGCTATGGCACCGGCAATATTTCCAGTGGGGACTATGGTAGGGGGAACGTAGGCGGCTTGGTCGGTCTCAACATAGGCATGATAACCGATAGCCGTACCTATGGCGAGGTAGATGGCACCGATTGTCTCGGGGGCTTAGTTGGAACGAACGTTGGCAAAATTTCCAACTGCTATGCCAGCGGTGAGGTGACAGGTTATGACTATCTCGGTGGCCTGGTTGGTAACAACTATAATGGAACGATTGTAAATTCTTACGCTACCGTGAGTGTTTTTAGTAGGGAGCTAAATCTGGCTGTGGGTGGCCTCGTTGGAAACAATGATGGAGGTACGATTGTAAAATGCTACGCCGCTGGCAGTCTTGTCGTGGACGGACACAGTTGGTGGTATTACGGCGGCTTAGTGGGAGTCAATTACAATAGTGCGATAATAACCGATTGCTTCTGGGATGTTGAAGCCAGCGGCTTATCTGAAAGTGCTGGAGGTACAGGCCTGAGTACTGCACAGATGCAAACCGCTGCGACATTTCTGGATGCTGGTTGGGACTTCGTGGATGAAACGGATAACGGCACCGATGATATATGGAAGATGCCTCCCTGGACAGGGTATCCCCTTCTCGCCTGGCAGGAGGTCGAGATGCCAGCTCCAGCACCCATTGCGCACTGGGCTTTTGACGAAGGCTCCGGAGACATTGCAACCGATTCGGCAGGTGACAATCACGGAACAATATATAATCCAGAATGGGCCGAAGGCAAGATAAATGGGGCCTTGCAGTTCAACGGATTCAACACCTACGTGGATTGCGGTGATAGTGATGTATTGGGGCCTGAGCAGATGACCTTAGCTATGTGGCTTGAACCTGGCCACATGGGCGGCATGCGGTACATCCTGTCTCGGGCAAATAAAAGTACCGATGACATTGACTACACCCTGACCATCTATTTAACAAGTCAGGTGGAGTTTACCGTGGGACAACTCAATACGGCCCCTGTTTCCGTGCTTTCCAACTCAACTACTCCCTTGAACGAATGGTCTCACGTGGCGGTGAACATGGATGGTTCTGAATTGTCAGTCTACATCAACGGCAATTTGGATGTTTCTGCCAACTATGCCGAAAGAGGCCCTCGGCAAGGTCACCGGCTGGTGCTCAGTTCCTATCAAGGCAGCACACGCTTCTACTTTGGAAAACTCGATGATGTAAGGATCTATGACACAGCTTTATCCGAGGATGATATTGAGGCACTCTATACAGATGGTTTGCAATAACGCAATGGGCTGGTCATTTGCTTAACGTTATAGCGGATAAGTCCTGTATTGTGCACATCGCTCGAAGCCCTTTACATTTTACTTCTCGCCAGCTAATCTATCACATATCTTTGGGTCGATTCGTAAAACCATTATAGCCTGTATCAAAGATACGCTACTTGCTTAGTAACTCAGACTGACCGTTTTTATTGTCATGCTGAGCCGAAAGGCGAAGCATCCGGCTTTAGCA
>CAYNTC010000170.1:0-5485 GCA_964399795.1 uncultured Pirellulales bacterium
TCGGGTCCACTTCGCCGATTTGCCTGTCGATATCGATTTTAATTTTTGCCGTCTGCCCATGTACAAACACGGGTAATACGAACAATAAGACAAAGAATGATTTTTTCATGATAGACTTCCCTTAATAATGAAACATTTTCAAGAGATGCCAAGTCGGGTTTTCATCTTGCGTACGCTGTCACGTATATCCGTAAAGTTCTTCCAGAGTTTTTCGTCGCAGGCCTCGAAATCGTCGCATTGCGCGCAAGTTGCAAAGCCTTTCTTGATGGCACATTTTCTAACCGTACAACCCACGCCTACCGCTCCCTTACTTCGCTCATCCTTACAGCCGTAGCAGTAGAAATCTTCAAACTTGAAGTCCGGCTTTTTTGCATCACCCCATTTCTTTGCCAATTTCATTTTCTCTTCTTTGTCATCCTTAAGCGTTGCCTTATACAAGGGACACGCGCCGCAGTTGATGCAGCAGTATGCAATCCGGCTGTAATCTATGTCAACTTCGGCAGTGGATTTGTGTTTGGAACATACGTGTTTGCAGCAGCCGGCTAAGCCAAGCCCGCCGATTGCCATGGCTGTTCCGACAGTGACACCTTGCTTTAGAAATTCTCGCCTGTGCTTTTTGTCATCCATTAAATTTGACCTTTCGAAAAGATTAGCAATTCGACAGATTTATATCACATGGAAATATTATGCTATCGGCATGGATTGTCAAGGGTGTGTCGGCGGGATGGTTTATTGATGCTCGATATTCGATGCCCGATTCTCGTCCATTCTACGTCCAGAGTGATTAAGTAGGATAAAATACACGATTCACGAAGCACGTTTTAAGAACCACGACCACCTATGATGCAGCCGGACACCTTTAATTTCTGGAAAATAGCTTATACGTAAAGCGCGTACGCGCTTTACGTACAAACTTACTTGTATAGGGTGGGCGGAATTTATCCGCATTAGGCGGAGCCCACCGAACAAAAAAATAAGAAGCCTGACATGGGTGCTGTCCTGAGCCTAGTCTAAGGATACACTTCAATCTAACCGCTATACGCAATACGCAATACACTATACGCAAAACGAATTTATTTGCAGCTTTGGCCTGCTTGACGAGACCTGTCCTGAGCCCGTTCAGCTACTCTCAGGGCAGGCTCTGAGTGCAGTAGAAGGATAACACAGAGATTGCAGAGGTATAATAAATTGGATTGGCCAACAAGCGAGATAAAGGAATAACATCAGCCTCTTCAGTATGATCTATTGCCATTGCTTTCTCCAAATCAGATCAATAGCTCGCTAACGTTTTCTGCTGTCAAGAGGCCACTAACCGCGAAAAGTTGCTGGAAACCGTCAGAACCAAGTGTAACATCCAGTGGGCTTCTTAATTTAGCATCAACCATTTCGACTATTGCCTCAGCTTCAACAAGAATAACTTCACTAACATCTGTTTCCATTTTGATTGATCTTATCGAATCGTCGAAGTCATCCGTGTATTTACTTGAGACAATCAAGTAGTAGATATTGCGTAGGTGCTGCTTACGTTTCAGGTCGCGACTTTGTTTATAGACATACTCGCGAATGACTCTATCATCTGTGCCCATACTGTAACTATTCGCCCTGATCTTAGCATCCCAGATTATTGCATAGTTTTCATCGTGGGCGACTGCAATACCATCGGGCACCCGGCCCTTACCTTGCCCCAATAGTTTTGTTTCATAACCCAGAATTGTGAATGCGGCATCAACAAACTTTTCAAAAGCTCGCTCAAGAGTAGTCCCGGAATGTTTTGCGGCCTCAATTAACTTCTCATCGTTTCTTGCTATCTGCGGTAGTATGGAAATTATTGGAGGTATAAAACTCTCAGGTAGCCTGATGCTTCGCCCAGAGACTTCTGGTTTGATTACATCGACGACCGAACCTTCTGGCGGAGGTTTCTTATCAATTTGGAGTTGTTTGGATTGCTTTCCTCCCTTATACCAGAATACGTGTTCAACAGTGTAAAGACTAAACATTCGACCACTTATTTCCGTAAACAAAGCGGCCAATTCTTCATGAATTTGCTTGAAAGCAATGTAATCTGCACTCAAATCCCCAGATTCCACCCAAAGATTAAGATCGTCCATTGTTTGAACACTGTTCGTATAATAGACAGGCCATGTGTTATTATCCTGAATCTGCCAGAAGTAGGACAGAAAGAATGGAGTACTACTGACTTTGGGGCATCCGCGCTTGTCATTGCCTGCTTCAACCCACTCCTGACCAATACGCTTGACATAGCTGGCAAATGTCTTAATCCGGCTTGAAGCGATCTTTTCATTCTCCGGAGCTTTGATTGCGCCCTTTAATTCCTGATCGCATTCATCTAGCTCTGCAGCGACCTTAACAATAAGATTGAAGAACATCTGCCCCTTGATTCCCCTAAAGCCCCAATAGCTGTGTCGCTTGTTGATACCGTCAATTGTTGACTTGAACTCTTCTAACTTGATGTCTCCTATCAAGTAACTGTTCAGCAAAGGTTTGAGTTGCTCTTCGATGACTTTGGCACGCTCTTCGTCCAGCGGAAAACCTCTCTTGATTGACTCGGTTGATGGCTTAAGCTCGGTTTGCTCCGGTGCGGCCAGATACTCATGCATAACCTCAACTGCTCGGCTTCTTTGTCGTTCGTTTAATATAGGCATCAATTGGTCTCCCATCATCAACAGATATTGCTTATCTTCGCCAGTAAGTGGTTCCGAGCACATCATCCTCTTCGTCTGCAGGTTTAAACATCCATTCTTCCGGATGATCTATCATTACCTGCCAAACAATCAAACCAAAGAACCAGCCAGATTGTTCTTCGCTCTGACCACACGCATGATAAAGGGGCTCATATACCGTGCCAGTCCAGTTGCGACCAGGGATATAACTGGAAACAAATGGTTTATCGGGAGGAACTGAGTCAACATATTCCCCGATTGCTTCTATAACCGCTTCATAATCTGAATCTGCCAGATTGCTTCGCCACATGTTAAAATCTTCATGTCGCCTACGAGGTATATCAGTAATTTCCTTACCATCGATACTGTATAGCATATTGTTCCCCTTTATAGACAACATAGAAAAAATAGGAACGTTTACATGCTACCTTATTCAGTTCTTTGACTTTTATTTATATTTTCTGCCGCCTTTTTCTTCTTCGCACCTTGGTCCTATTTTTACTTTTCGGTTGTATTGCTGGTTATGACCGTAGCCTGAAATATTCGTCCCTAAGCATTATTTTAGTTTTAAAAAGAATGCTGCAGGGTATTTGTTCTTAAAAGATTTCCTCTCACTTTGTGTTACTCCCAAGTTGACTATACCCGATGTAGCTATCGCAGCAGCTAAAAAGGTACCATAACCTGATGCTATGAGAGGTCCGGCAGCAAGAAGTCCTGCACCTAGTTCTGCACCAAACCATTTAAGTAAATTACGATCTATTTGTTTCCACTCTTCTTCCGCCTTTATGATTTCCTCATTCAATTCTCCTGCTAATAATTTTGCGTTAGCTTCACTGAATTGGTCGGTAGTACGCGCTGAATTCCATACTTTTCTTAGAAATATTCGTAGGCTTTCTAAACGGTTCTCTTTTCTAAGAATGAGTGCGTGCTCTAAGCTAAGGTTATTTAGAAATTTCAAATCCAAATTCTGAAAAGCCTTGGCAAAAGGCTCCCATCCTTCATTTTTAGCATTATCCATTTCCCTGTCGATTTCGATTTCTTTCCATTTCGAATAGATATCTGTCACTAAGTAAGAGCCGGTTAGATTGGCGGTCAACTTTGCAACAATATAGTTTGTACCGGAAGAAATCGTATATAATTGTCCTGATATTTTATCTAATGGTTCCAAGAAGTTTGGGTCTGCTTCCCTTTGATGTTCAATAAAAGAAATAAATTCTTTGGATGTTAATCCCTTTTTCTCTAATCCTAATTCTTTAAATAGCTTTTCCAAATTGTTATTTGGAGCGGATAATAATAGTAACTGAAATGCAGTTTGTTTCAGATGCCTATTTTGGTATTCCCGGAGGGATTCATTAACAGCCTTGCGGAAATCTTCGTTTTCTTCAAACTTTTGCTTCTCTTGCTTCATAGACTCCCAGTTTAATTTGCGGTCAAAATCTGCAGGAGTTCTTATAACCTCAACAATGCCAGACTCAATCCAAGGAAGAAGTGAAAACCAGAAATTAACATTTTTTAGGGTTTGCGTTCGGTACTGCTCTGGAGTAACAATTGGGTTGTACTCGTCTCTTACGCTAAGTGGATATATAAAAGGATCTACCACAAGAAGTTTATTTGAATAAATAGAGTGCCTCACCAATCCCCTAATTATATATTCAGGTTCGTAATCTCCTATATACAAGCCGGAAACATCACTGCTGGTGTTTTTTATGGTATTATGGATATCTATATAAGGAGGCCAAACCTCCATAAGGGCTTCATGGATTTTAGTAACAGCCTCCTTGGTAAATGCTGATTTAAAATTTTTTAGGGAAAGAGTAATAGAGTCTAACTGAAGTACTTCTGCGATTTTATTAACGAATAGAAGATTTCGGCCACGAATAGAAAGGTGTGGGATAACGTTGCTTTCCCCCTTTTTTATTTGATTCCAGTTAATTTTATTTTTGCAGCAATGCTTATATTTCTTACCACTGCCACAGGGGCAGGGTTCGTTTCGTCCAATTTTATTCCCCATGATAACGCCTTTATAAATGGCAAAACTAGAAATAGTCTCCTATAATATCTACATCACATCGAATTATCAAAATATCAAAGCACAAAAGCCCAACTGCCGTGATAACTTTGATACTTTAATCCAAGATGTCTCGCTTTGTTGTTCGTGAAGCGTTAATCGTATATCGTATTGCGTATATTGTATCCTTCGACCAAGCTCTGGACAGGTCTCGTGTCTGGATTCCACATTCCCTCGGCCATGCTCACCTGTGGCGGTGCCACGACAATGACAAACGGACGATTCAAAGAAGTTTTGCGCTCCGCGGTGTATCACACTTTTAGCGACAAGATACACAGAAACGAGTAAAAAAGCAAGAAAAAAGATAAAAAGTGCAAAAGGCACAAGTGCACAAGATATAAGAGCGTAATTTCGTGACTCTTGACCTGTGAGCTGAGCTTTGACGGAAGGATTTCTAATTGGATTGACTTAACGTGACCACTAAGTTAACCTTTTGCAACTATGAAGAGATTACTTGCAACCTGTTTCGGTCTTGGCTATCTGCCGTTCGCGCCGGGGACATGGGGTTCGCTGCCGTCGGCTGTCGTTTTTGCTCTTATCTGTCGGCTCGGCCCGTCAGTACAGTCAATAGTTCTGGCAATCCTGGCCCTTTTTGGATGTGTTGTTTGTGTAATGTTCGCCCCTGCCGTAATCGCCCAAACAGGTAAAGCCGACCCCGGACAGATTGTTGCTGATGAATTTGCAGGCCAGGCTATTACTTTTTTAGCTGCTGTATTCTTCAACACACAGGCATTTT
>CAYNTC010000171.1:0-3029 GCA_964399795.1 uncultured Pirellulales bacterium
ATATGTCTTTGCAAATTAATACGCCTGAGGCGTATAAAAGACTTATCAATAACAACGTTAGTAAATAGGTCAGTTTGAGTAAATTAATTAACCCTTAATTGATTCAGAAAAGCCTCCATTTCAGATGGCTCTTTTATGTGCCTGGAGCCAGTTTCGACCTCGCCTTTGTACGAAACTCGTATAAAGCCCTTCTAACAAGGAAGTTCATATCCCTTTTATCATATACCGCCCTACGCAGCCGTGTTAGAACCTGCCTGGTCCTGAAAGCTCGTGAGAACTTCGTACTCAACCTCCGGAGCTGCTCGCCGGAGAGAGCTTCAGTTCTCATTACAACATCCTCCGTGTTGTACTTTTGCCAATCATAGGTAAGAATTAAGCCCTTTTCTTTCGCCATCTCAAACAGCTTTGTTCCCGGATAAGGCGTAATAAGACTCCAGTTCACCCCATCCGGACGTATCTCCGACAAAAGCTCAAAAGTATGCTTTGCGGTCTTGAAGTTCTCTCCCGGCAATCCGAGAATGACATGTGCCATGGTGTAGATTCCCTGCTCTTTTGTAATTCTAAAGACCTCTCTTATCATCTGCCTATCTACACCCGGCTTTCCGATCTTGTCCAATAGTTCATCGTCTCCGGTTTCGATACCATAATGGATTCTGTTGCACCCTGCCTGTGTCATTTTCTCAAGAAGTTTTTTGGAAATCCTATCCACTCTGGTTTCAAATAACCAATTTACCCGCAGCTTTCTCTCTAGCAGAAGATCACAAATTTCTTCGATCCGCTGCTGGCTTGCAGTAAACACCTGGTCCCTGAAAAGAAAAGCACGCACAGCAAAATTCTCTGACAGGTACTCCATCTCGTCGATGATTTTAACAGGCGACTTGAACGAAATCTTTTTTCCAAAACCAACTGGATAAGGACAATAAATGCAGGGAAATGGACAGCCTTTTGCGGAAAGAATGGGAAAGTAATTAAGAGGCCTGCCCTCCGGACTAAAAAAGCAAAGCCGGTATCCGCTTACAGGCAATGTACGATAGCTTTCCAGGTCAAGATTATCCAGACTCTGCTCAGTTCGTGAAGCGCCAAGTTGATTAACGCTGATAACATTTTGAGCGTCGCGATTATCTCTGAAGATAAGTCCCGGCACTTCTCGTAGAGAATTCTTAGATCCATCTTGTAATGCACGGATAAGACTCACGACGCCATACGAATAGAAGGGGTATTCTCCATCCACTATATAATCTATTTTGCTCTGGCCCAGAACTTCATCTGCAAGAACCCTCGCAGTGACGCCCAGAACTACTAAAACAGTTTCAGGAAATTGCTCCTTTATTCTGTTCAGAAGCTGAATGTCACCATAAAGTGAAGGCAAAGACAACATCGAAACAACAATGCCGGGTTTGGAATTGCCTATTGCAGCTATTATGCCATCTAAATTCAGACGCTCCACCTGTCCATCCAGAACTTCCAGATTGTGACCTGCTTCATTTAAGCCTGTGGCAAGATAAGGCATGAACACTCCAAAAAGAACATCCCCGGAATGACCGTAGTCCTTTCTTCGCACCAGGCGGGCATTGCCGAAGCCTCCTGAGTAGTCTCTATTCACATCCATGCCCGCAGGGCTTGGAAGGTTCAGTATCATTACCTTCTGACCATTAACCATCCTTATCCTCCTGTTAGCCTGATTTGCGCTGTTTGAATAACCTGTGAAAATACTTTAGCCAAGAAAATAAAACCATCGATATCGCGCCGCCACATTCTGTGAGGTTCCAGTACAAATCGATACACCCACTCAAAGCCCATTCGCCGTACCCATGCGGGGGCCCACTTAGCGTTGCCTGAATGAAAATCAAAAGCTGCCCCAACACCTATCATTGTGCACGCGTCGATCCTGTCAATATGAGCAGCCATCCACTTCTCTTGTTTTGGCGCACCCAGACCCACCCAAACAATATCCGGATCTGCTGCGTTGATGCGTTCCACCACCGCATTATCTTCTTCAACACTAAGAAGCCCAAACGGCGGAGAATATGTCCCCACTACCTTCAAGCCCGGGTACAATGATGACAATTTCTCAGCAAGCCTATCAGCGACCCCTTCCGCCCCACCATAAAAAAAGTGTCGACAATCGTCTTTTCTATTCCAGTCACAGAGTTTTAGCATCAAGTTGGGGCCAGCAACTCGACCGTTATGCGGATAGCCCAGAATTCGCGCCGCTATTACTACGCCAACGCCATCCGGCAATATCAGGCTCGCGGCCCTGGTTGCATCACGCATTGCCGCATCTCTCAGGCACATCATGACGCTGTGGGGATTCGTCAGAACAACATAATGTCTCTGTCTATCACGCCTCCACCTTTCAACCGTATCCAGCACGATACTGTAGTTAACCAAATCAAATTCTATATTTAGTATTTTTGACTTCGAGCCCACAATAAGCAATCCCTGCGTGACAAACTCCTGTCGCGACAACTATTGCTTTCCATTCTCAAGCCAATTCGAAGATAGAATTGCCAAGTCATTTGCATCAACGTCACCATCCCCGTCCAAGTCACCTAATATAGGCTCAAATATAATAGTCACACCACCTCCCGCTGGAAGCGCATCGTACATCAAACATGTCTCTGCATTGACAGCCTCTGCACACAGACTAATTTCGTAATCGAGCTGTACTCCGTCCTGAGCAACTATAATAGTGCCCGCTAACCAACTATCGGGCACTTCAGTTGTCAGAGTAAGTGGCTCATTAAATATGCCCGCATCTGCCTCGAACTGCAGGTCGACTATGATAACATTATCAGATACCCTGTGTGTTTTTACAGCCGTGCCGTCTCGTTCCAAATAGTATCTGGCAACCCGACCTTGTGGAGCTATCCAGAGCTTCTGCGAAAAATCTTCCACCAGTTGCTCCAGATGCGCCCGGTATACCCTCTCATTAACCGCCTGACCGCTACTTGGTCGATTAGGGTCCTCAGTTAGATTATGCCACATCTCCACACCCCACCCTCCGACCGCGAGGACATCCTCAATAT
>CAYNTC010000171.1:3129-5466 GCA_964399795.1 uncultured Pirellulales bacterium
AGATTATGCCACATCTCCACACCCCACCCTCCGACCGCGAGGACATCCTCAATATACGTCCGCAACTCGCCTACATACACATTATCCGCCAACGTTGTACCCCAAGGCGATGGATAAGGCGCAACATATAGTTTGAACAAATCTGCACCAACACCACTGTTAACTCCCCAATGGACCCCCCTTGCAGAAATATAGAGTTGCTTAGCAACCGCCACGACATCATCACCCAGCTCTCCGTAGGGCGCTGTGTATGTAACACACGGCTGACCCGTAAGCTCTTCGATGAACTGTTTGGATTCACTTAGTTCTGTCCATATCACATCAGCGTCTGCTCCATTCAAAGGCGGATGGTTCACAGTGTGACTACCGAGCTCGTGCCCCCGACTGAACATGTCAAGAAACACTGTCTTGTCCGCATAGCTTGTGATAATATTGAAAGTACCTCGCAGGCCATACTCTTCCAGTATAGCCGCCTGTTTATTGCGCATAACGCCATTATCGTCAAATGTAATGGACAAAGCTCCATACGCCCCACCCTTCCATCTCGCAATGCGAGTTGTTCCATTAGTATCAGCAAAAGCACCTCCACATAACAGACAATACGAAAGTCCTAATACAATCACCACCTTTAATAGTCGCTTCTCTGTGTATACTCTTTGCAATCTCATAAGTTGACCTCTCAATAAAGTAAGTAATCCTGGAAATGGTGAAAAACTTCGGCAAAGCCCTTAATAACAGACATGCCGCAAATCATCTAACTTGAATCAAACTCATAGCCTTAGTGTAAATCCCCATCAATCGATCATAGTAATTCTCAGTAGAGTACTCGTGTTGAGCCTTATCCCTACCTGCTTGGCCCATACTGCTGCATAGGTCTGGCCTACTCCAGAGGTACCTGATCTTCTCTCCCAGTTCATCAGCATTTCCAGGCTCGAAAAGCAGGCCGGTCACGCCATCCTCGACGATCTCCTGCAGTCCTCCGATGCGAGAGCAAACAACAGCCCTGCCGTGCAGCATTGCCTCAACAATAGTGTTACCGAATGTCTCAAGGCAAATACTCGGTAGGACTATAATGCGAGCATTCTTATAAAATTCGTGTTTTTTGGCGCCGTATAGATACCCTACCAACTCAATGTTTTCAGGTCTTTCAACTGGTAAACGAAATCTCTCTGCAACTGCCCCCGCAAGCTTAAAGTGTATATCAGGATTTTTGCTGGCAGCCTGAAACAGATTAATAATCCCCTTCTCGGCGCTAATCCTCCCAATATAGCCCACGTAATCGCCTAAGTCCGATTCTGCTCGCACACTATTGAAGACAACTGCATTCGGAATCACCACAATTCTATCTGCTGGAAAACCCTCACGGATGAGCAATAGACGTTGGAACTGGGCCACTACAGCATATATCGTCACATTCTCCAAAAAGAATTTTCCTTTACGAGCAATATAATTGCGAACCGCATACCCGAAACTCCTAAATATGTCACTCTGACAGTTAAGAAAGATACACCAGTATTCTTTGCCCCCCGCGCATTTCTGGCACATCTGCCCATCTTTCATAAACAAGCCATTTGGACATATCAATCGGTGGTTATGGACCGTCATTACTACTGCAATGCCAGCCTGGCCGCATACCCTTAGCACTGACGGTGAAATAAGAGGAAAGAGATTATGGACATGTACAATATCAGGCCTGAACTCATCCACACATCGCTGCATGGTCTTCACTGATGATAAGTTGTATATCCCACTAAAGAATGCACGAATCCTTCCAAACCGCATCCTCGAAATCTCTGTGCTGCTGCGTGACAACCTAAACAACTGGTGACCGCGCTGGGCTAACAACTGCGACCCTATATCCACAATAGCTTCTTCGCCACTATAAGTACCATATTCATTATGTACAATGAGAACACGCAACGTTTATACCGTGGGTCGCGCCACCCAGCCCCCACTGGCTAAATTGCTCTGCTTTAACAGCTCCGAATATCGCAACATTGCTCCGTAGATAAAGTTCCAGACCAAAGCACTAAAAGGTGACACTAATGTTGGTCCAAAAAACGCTGCACTGTAAAATCCACAGACGCAACACAAATAAAAGACCAATACATCCTGTTCTTGTCCGCGTCTCGGCCTTGTGCTCAAATGCAACAGTGCGATTGGTATGCCCATATAGACAGTCACGGCCAGAGAAAGACCCACGAGCCCAAAGAATCCGAATATGCTAATAAAAGAATTATGCGGATTCTTAAACGCCACATCCACCAGTCGATCTCCAAGGCCCTGTCCGAAAATCACATCTTTTTCCGCGGTGGCTTGTATTACGGACTGCCACAT
>CAYNTC010000172.1:0-5452 GCA_964399795.1 uncultured Pirellulales bacterium
AATAAGCCCCTACCAACATCTGTTTCGTCCGGTGCTGGGATGCCTCTGTATAGATGTATTTTTCCGTCGCCAGCTCCGATCAGAACGTCAAGACAGCCATCGCCTGTCCAGTCGCAAACGAACGGCCTTGAACGCGGTGAGCCAGAGAGATCTATCGGGACTCCATCGGATTGGACAAAAGAGTAACCCGAAAAAGCCGGCTCCGTGTCGGTTCCTATGTTTCTATAGAATAATAACTGTCCGTCAGTATTGCCGCTGAGAAGGTCTTTATTGCCGTCACCATCGATATCGGCTACAACTGGGCTGGAGCGACGTGAAGGGACGATCAGGTCGCTGTCGTCTTCGAGCACCGAGTATCCCGAAACCGGAGAATAAGAAAAATCCGGCGGTACTGCATCACTATTAAGATATATATGGATACAGCCATCATACGCACCAGCAACGAGGTCCAACATACCATCGTTATCCCAATCAACGGCGCTTGGTGTTGCCCTTGCTCCGACATTAATCATCGAGCCCGCAAAACCAGCCTGGAGATAAGTTCCTCCATCAAAGATGGGACTTTCGTCGGTCCCAATGTTTAAAAAGATTTTAATAGTTCCGTTGGCTTGGCCAACAAGTAAGTCCTTGCGATCATCTTCATCCCAATAAACTACTCTGGGAAAGCATCCCAGACAACCCTGTCCTGGGCAGGTTAGAGTAGAGCCGTTGGACCGGATATAAAAATAGTCGCCGAACTGAGGATCAGACTCGGTTCCAATGTTAAGATACACGCGGATCCTTGCATTTCCAGCACCACTACCCTGGCCGATGACAAGGTCTTTTAAGTTATCGTTGTTCCAGTCAACGAAAGACGGTATCGAATAACCGGGCACCTGGATGTCAATACCATCGGCTTGTACAAGCTCTTCAGGACCGAGGTTTAAGACAAAATCGCCACCAAAGACATTGCATGGAGCGATAATCAGAATGGTAGTTAGAAACAAAAATTCAAGTTTCACTTCACTCCTCCCTACATAAATTCCCCCTAATCAAATATCCCCAAAACACAGGCGAGATATCCTACCCTGCCCTGATACCTCAACTGCACTCGTGATGACCAGGAAAAATGCACCACATAATTATATAATATCCGTTATCGACAATCAAGAAAACTATTCGATGTGCCCTGCAAAATAGTGAAAAAGACAGGATTTACAACCTTCGGAACATGCCCCAGGCAGATTTAGCAAATTCCTATCGATAACGAGTTAGTGGCGAGATATTAAGTGCCTCTAAGTCTATGCGATGGTTGTTAAGGTTGCAACCAGACTGCTCTGAAGGTTTTCCTATTAGGATTGGTGAGGTGCTTGTTTAAGCATGTTCCATCGTCACGCAGTTCACCCTCCATACATTCGGACTCATCAAATACTTTGATGTGTATACTACCGTCGTCGCTCAACAGAAAGAGCCGGGGAGAATTCTGAAAACAGATTATTGCCTCAGGCTCGAACTCGTCGGGAAGAGTGCTTAGCTTTCTCAAGAGTACAGGCCCCTCTTGTTGGTTGCCCGACCACCGATACAAAACGAACACACGGTCATGACCATTGTATGAGCCGGCAATAATAAAATACGCCTTGTGAAAATGAGAATACTCCATAGCTCTGATACCAAGACCGGCTAAATCCCACAATACTGGCTGGCCAAACATTGGAGCTTTGCCGTGTTCGACGACCGCATTAGGATTTTTCAATGGCACGACAAGTGCCCTTTCCTTGTGTGCAATTTTGTCAAATGGGCGAGGATTTCTAAAGCCAATATAGAGCGTCTTGTTGTCCGGCGCTGCGCATAATGCCTCAATATTTAGACCTTCTTCTTTGGGGGCGAGCTTCTCTCGCTGATTTTTCGGCAAGTCTTTTTCACTAAATCGCGTCGCCTCACTTAAGCCCAGCCCATGCATACTATCCGTTCCGACGAGCATGTGAACGAGACTCCTGTAAGGGACACCAACTGGACAGATTACAATATTTCCGTCTTCCGATTTGACAGAAGTAGCGAAAAATCGATAACGGCTTGGACGTATCTTTCCATCCTTGTTTCTGCCGTGCGAGGTAATCCAGTAGACACGGTCTGCCACCCTGGTTGCTCCTTCGATGTCTGCCTCAGGATGCTTCCGCTCTACGCTGAGGAAATCCGTCAGATCGTAGCTAAAAATGGGCGAACCTCCTTTTTCGACACTGTACACTCTCAGGATATTATTCTCGTCGTCAGCGACAACAAACATATCGTCACCTACTGCTACCGCAGCCGATGCGTCGCTGGCACCATTATAAACTCGAACCTGCCCGCTGAGCTTATCCGCAACAGAGAGAGTTACAAGGCTGGGAGCCAACAAAAAAACTGCTGTTCTGACTAAATTAATCAATTTGAATCCTCTTGTTAACCTGCTCCTTTCAATGACTATTATATGTCTCAATCTGTTAAGATTTTACAGGCACGTCAAGAGAGGAACGAGTAAAAAATCAAAGTCATTGTCCTCCGCCAGCATCTATATATTACACCAATTTGATTTAATAATTGCCGGAAAAAGCCATCGCCAAAACCTGCTGTTTTGACGCTGCCACCCATTGCTTAATCATGTGTGGCAGCCTCAAGCGCAGCGGCTCGACTGAGCTCGCCGAAGTCTTGGGGATGGGTGTGTGCTTTCGGCAATTTCTAAATATAATTGGTATTACTACCCTTAGAACATGCTATATACGCGAAGCTGCCGGACCCAGAAGAAAATCGATAATAACAGGCTAAAAATCCTGAAAATAAAGGCTGCAAGAATAAAAATCGCAGCCTGGTCTTCATACATATACCGCGTATGCGTCGGTAAGATAAATTAGATTGTTTGTGCGAACGCTACATCAGTCAGCTTACTTAAATTGGTGTATAATCCCAAATAGGATCATGTTCGCATCATCCATGACGTCGCCAATGTCACCCTCATACATCTGGTACTGGTACTCAGCGTAGAAATCATTGTTCTCGTTTATCTCACACCTTACACCAGCCACTGGACCCCAATATACGCCACTATTATCACCAAGGTCCTCCACATCAATTGTGGAATAGTAAACTTGAGCACCAGCATAGGGCACAAATTGGTTTTCCGGCATGAAATGGTACTTAGCCTTGCCACCAACTCCCCAAACATTCATGTCTGTATCTTCAATCTCAAGCCAAGCACCCAGAAGTGAGCCAGATACCTGAATATTATCAGTCAGAAAGTATCCAAGGGAAGCAGATAGTATCAGTAGGTCCAAGTCGCCATTATTCGCTAAGTTAAATGTGCCCCATCCTCCCATAAGGTCGAGTTCGGTATCACCTTGCATTACCGAGGCATTTGCGCTACCTGCTAAAGCTAAAACCATAACGCCAACAAACATTATCAATCCGTACCTCATGATATTACCCTTTCATTTCCAAAAACTAACTATTGTTTGTTTGTCCGTTAAAACACAAACTCTAAAGTTAAAGTGGTCTATCTCTTATCCTCATTTCGGCCTCTCCACAGTCTCACACTCTAAATATCCTTGGAATCCATAAAGGGGAAGTTTATCAGCCCAGCAATATAAATCAAATAAAAAACTATTTTAACTTTTTTATAGCAATCCTTTGTAAAAAGGAGCCTAAATATCTACAACACATGTATAATGTTCATACATATAAATTTTTTAACGATTTTATGTATTTTGCGTGTAATACATTTTATTATGTGAAAATGGGGCAAATGATAAGTTGCCTATCTACCCTGAAAGTGCCAATCGAAAACTGACAAAGCTGTTGATGGTCGCGGATGAGTTTACACGTGAAAGTCCTACCATAGAGGTTGTCCGGCCAGGTCTCGATCTGTTAAGACTTTATAGGCATACCAAGTAAAAAATGAGTAAAAAATCAAGGTCATTGTAGCCTGCAGAGCACACCAAACAATTCTCTGGTTGCTCGTAAATTATATCTCGTATTGCGTAAAGAGGTGGATAACTGGGCGGTACAGGACTTGAACCTGTGACCTCCTGCGTGTCGAGCAAAATCGGCGTAATGCTTTAATCACATAAATTATTCCAAAAACCGCACTTAAAAAAATCTCCAAACTCGATAAAAACCGTAAAAGTGTAGTTTTAACATCGCTTGCTAACTTAGCTAACTCCAGGTTTTATTGACCCGCCCATATTTATGTTTTTTCCCAATGGGAAACCTATCCGAATAGTCTTCTAATATCCTCGTCCGTTATCCTTTCGTTAGGCCTTATCGGTTCTCCTCTTCGCATCCTCAGATGCTCAAAGAATTCTTTAACATTACCTGGAGCTGATTTGATCGCCAATCCCAATGAATATCTCATCAAAGAAATATCTGCTCCTTCAAGAACTCCTTTTATCAGCCCCGTTTCGATGTCCTCTAAGTCTTTCATCTCCTTGTCAAATTTGTCTAACACGCTCTGCACGCTGCCATATTCTATCTGTTCCTCAGCAATTGGTTTATTGCTTATCTGAGAATAAGGCATTTGCATAGCTCTAAAAAGGTATACAGCTTCAGAGGGAACTGCTTTTGCATGTTCAAAGCCTTCTTTGAACTCCGGCCCATAATAATAGGGCGGCAATAGTATATGTGGTCTTTGCAGTAGAACAACGCCTTTTTTTACAACACTCCTATCCTGAAATCTGCTGTGTTCAGCGATAAATACATAAGGTAGCTCCATGTCCCCAAATGTAAAGAGCATCCGTTGGTAATCTCGGATTACCTCAGTGCTTCTCCAGTACTCATTGAATTTATCTCTGTCAAATTCGGGCATTTTTCTTTTCTCAATACTAAAGCAACAAAACAAAGCCTGGACAGTATACAGAGAAAGCGCTTTGCGAATAATCCAAGATGCAAACTAATCAGAAAACCGGAGTGGGAGATAACTGATATGACCAGTGCTGCCACTCCAACGACTATTTAAGCAAGAAACGATACAGTTGTCAAGGAATCTTCGCTACTTACAGTTTAACCTTACTGCCACACTCTCCACAATAGTTTTGATTACCCACCAGCATCTTATCACAAACTGGACATCTTCTGAAAAGACCAATGGCCCCACTAGTAGTTTTGGGATTAAAAAGCGGTATCAGCAAGGCAACGATCACGGTAATTGCTGTACCTGTTAAAAATTCCTCACACAGCCAATTGGCTTTTTCATTGATACCTTCTTCAGCCAGTCAGTTAACTATTAGCAAGATATTGCCCACAAGAAAGATAATCCCAATTAACGACAACACAACTATTTTTCTAATTCCAAGAGTCATAATTTTATCCTTCCAAAAAAATTAATATTTTTCAAGTTCCAGTGAAGCTCGTGACGTTGCAAAGCACAAGGATTTTCTTTAAGAAAAATCCATTAGTTGATGTAAGTGGTGCGCGATTGCACACCTAAAACTGTAAAAAAAATTTT
>CAYNTC010000173.1:0-5447 GCA_964399795.1 uncultured Pirellulales bacterium
CAAGCCGGAGCTTCTTTATATCCACATCGAGGTTTTTCAAAACGGTTGCACCAACCCCGCTGCCCTCCTTGACTAAGCCAAGCAGGATATGTTCGGTCCCTATCCACTCATGGTTGAATCGCTGTGCCTCTTGATTGGCCAGCGCCATTACCTTACGTGCACGGTCTGTAAAACGCTCAAACATTTTTCACCAATCCAAATCTAACAAAAGTATAAAATCTCGCCTTTCCTAACCAACAGCACGATTAGCTGCAAATCCAAAAACATATATCTTATTATATTCAAATACTGACATTTGTCAAGCCTGCCGCCCGAGCAAATACAAACTTTATTGACCAGATATTCATATACTCATTTGTTAATATGCCCCAAATATAGTTAGTGTTCGGTTTTCGGACGCAACATTTTTCTTGATGTGGCTTTTATCGACAAAAAACAAGGATGACTTTCTCATTGCCTTGGTAAAAGGCGGCCTTACTGCTCATAAAATAAAATCCACAAGCATTGGTATAAATCTATCTCTCGTTTAGATATGGGTTTTTCTGCCGGAGGTAGCTAGCGCTTCTGTACAAAGGTGTACTATTTATCGAGCTTGTTGATGCGATTTTCCGCTGATATGGGACGCAATAATTTTTATGGATATCTACGTTTATATACGATTTCAGATGGGATTGCCCCCGTGGGACTTTACTTATTTGAGACGCATGGCTTCATTGCCGTTCTTACGCTTTATAGCACTAAGAATCGTTCTCCTCGAGCAATTTTCTCAGGTATTCATTTTCCCGCCGTGTTGCTTCCAGATCGAAAGCCTGATATTTAATACACACACGCAGGTAATCCACAAGTTCCTGCAAGGTGTCTATACTCTTTCGAATCTGTTCATGGTTTGCTCGGGCTTGCTGCGCAAGCTTAGCCAGCTTGCTGTTCTGCGGGTCCACATTCTCCCCAAATTCTTTAACCAATTCGTTGAGTCTATCTTCCAGGCTCGGCTCGTCCATCACATCCTCCTTCCGGATTCGCCCTTCCTTCTGCTCACCCTCCGTGCATCCGCGGGTTGTTTTTTCCATTAAATATGCAAAATTCATACCCAAAAATCCAAAAACAGCATTCCAGTCGGTCTGGTGAAAGCAACTCCTGAAATTGGATGATAAACTGCGTTCGACATATCGACTTTGAGTTTTGTCTGTATTCTGTGCCGTGCGGCACATCTACGGGTTATGACAACATGATGCAGATAAGCAACATTCCTATCTGTAGGCCGTTTCTCAAGCTTTATATGACGATTCTAAACCAGGAAATCCACTACATGTTGATTTTTATAAACATTTTGCGTGGCCGAATCTACACTCTTACATCAAACAGACTCCCCAACCCTGGGAAAAGGATTATTACCTTTTGATATGCTCATTTCTCTCTGTGATGTGCCTGGGCCCAGCGGCTCAACCGAGCTCACCGAGGTCTTGGGCATGATATCGACCTCAAGAACCAAACATAAGGTCGAGTTTCCCTTGCGTCGGTATAGGGAGCTCCGCCCCCCAGGCCTGCCCTGGGAGTTTCTCTCATGCCTTTCACGCACCCCTTACACCGCAGGGGGTTTTTGTTTAGCTGTCGTCGGCACGACGACGCAATCTCAAAATATTTAATAATGGGTGGTAGTCTCAAGTCTGTCCTGAGCGACCTGTGGTGAGCGAAGTCGAACCAAGCCGTAGAGCGAAGCTTGGGGATGGCAAACCATTGTAAAAAAGTAATACTCTCTCCCCTGTCATTGCGAGCGATTCATCCTTTACTGCCCCCCAAGGGGCAGAGAACGGAAGCGAAGCAATCTCAAAGCGTTTAGCCCCGCCAATTTATTGACGGAGTTTGTTCCTTCTCTGTTAGCCCTCGGCACCGCCGAGGGTTTGTTAGCCCCTTGCACTGCAAGGGTTTTGATTGCTCCCTCGACTTACTGCCGGGGGCCGAGGGTTTTCTTTATACCCAATCCCCATCACATCAAAAATTCTTCACTTGACGAATCACGTTGCTTAATGGATAATACTACTGTTTTCTATTGCGGCGTTAAAAGAGGGGTTTTTCTATGCATTTAAGCCCGCAATCAAAATCCGTCTTGGACACACTTCTTACTGGCGGGGTCATTACCGCTGGCAAGGTTACGATCGGCCCCTTAGACCAAACTACACAACTCTTGCTTCAAGTTGTCATCGACAACTACGATCAGCTATCTACCGCCCATGGCCCTAACCAAGCTGAGGCTTTGCTAAAAAGTTACCTAACCGCTTCAACACCAGAATCAAACAAATCACCTCCAGCTTCAACATCTGTAGATATAGAAGCTAAAGACAAGACAGCAACTATCCATAGAGTGAAGTCCCCCCAGAATTCGACAGCCTTGCCAGCTATTCCCAACTTTCCGAGCCGCCCTGCTTGGCGACTGTATAACCTCAAGTGCAGTTCCATTAAGGGAGTAGCTCCCCGCGGAGAAGAATTTCCCTTCTCATTTGATGGAAAATCTAATCTCATCTTTGGCCCCAATGGCAGTGGTAAAAGCAGCCTTCTCGGTGCTGTCATATGGGTTCTGACGGGGGAAACGCTTACAGACGCAACTGAGCCAAAAGATATCGCCTCAATCCATACAACCTCTAAGGATACGATGGATACTGCAAAAGGCTTAAAAATCTGTGACTGGCCAGCCATTTCAACTTTGCCAGATACTGACGATCCTCGTTCCGTCACTCCTGATTCCTTAGCCCAGATTGAGCTAAAATCTTCTGACGAAAGTAACATTATATACTTGCGCAGAAGTCTTACGAAGGAACTCGAAATCAAAGTAGATAATAGTGCATGGAATCCCTGTGCCGATTTGTCGCCCTACGGTATTAGCGCACTTGATCTCCAACTCTCACTTATTGCACCGACCGTATTTGGCCACCAAGCGATAGAAATCGAAGAATTTTCTGTTGCTCCTAAATGTTGAGATTCTCCGCTACGCTCGGAAAGACGAAGAGTCTTTTCAACAAAGTAAAACTGCCTCAAAGCCCTTACTGTTACCCTCGGTTTTGGTATACAAGCAATTTCAGAAAACTTTTATTCAGGACTTGCTTATGATTATTGATTCCTGCATAAAAAATGATAATAAACGAGAAGCATAGAATAACAATGTCATTCCCGCGAAAGCGGGAATCCAGTCATTTTAATTACGTTTTCTGGACTCCTGCTTGCACAGGAGTGACAAATCGAAACAATTTCTATTAACATTAGTTTTACTGGAATCAATAAACCTGTGCTACGCCGGACGAAAGGGAGGTGACACTTGAATCTGAACAACTGGCAAACACAGCTCCGCAAGGGACTACTTGAGATTGTCGTTCTAAACTTACTGCAGAATGGTCGGTCTCACGGCTACGATATGGCGCGGACTCTAAAACAAAGTAATGCTCTTACGATCCGCGAAGGCAACATATATCCTGTCCTTGCTCGGCTTCAGACAAATGGTCTTATAACAAGTCATTCCGAAAGTTCTGAAGATGGCCCACCACGAAAGTACTTCAAGCTTACAGAACTCGGCCATAAAACACTCAGAGAGATGAACGATTATTGGGACCGGACAATTGAAGTCGTCCAGCATATTAGAAAAGGAACTTACCGATGACTTCAGAGTCCAAAACATGGGATATTCTCAAAGCTAACTATCTCCGCCACGTGGAAAAGGCGCTATCATCAGTAGGCCACCCTTGCGCCAGAGAAGTTCTTTTTAATGTTAGCACTCATCTCGACCGAAGTTTTGTTGAGCTGCCTCCAGAAGGACGGAGTTGGGAAAACCTCCAGGCCATTATCACTGAGATGGAACCTGCTTCCGATTACGCAGAGCTTTTCGATCCAGATATGGCCACGCAATGAAATCACGTTCATTGGAAATACCTGTTCTGGATCAGCCAGGCGCGCCAGATTGATACATATTTGCTATATTGATCTTTACTAAATTGTGTCTTGTAAATGGACAATACTATAGCTGAAATTATGTTTTTGGATTGGCTACTCGGCCCATGAATAAGATACTTCCCGTTTGGTTGTCGCGAATCAAAAACACAAATGGATGATCCGCTCTAAATATCGGCGTTTGGCTTGGTCCGATTGCTGTCATTTTCAATGCTACTGCGGTCGCTGCCGCTGCTTCGGTACCTTCTTCATTCACATCCACGTAAGCCTTATGAATCACCGCTGAGATATAAAGGTCTCTTTTCCCCGTCATTCCCGAAAAGTCAGCTTCCCGCGAAAAGGCATCTTTCATTCCCATCGATTCGAGTACCGACGCCAGGCTGAACTGACTTGTCATCTCAAACCTTGGCACAAAAACGCTCACCTCACGTTTACTGATTTTGCTAAGCCATTGCGAAAGATTCTCATTATTCAACGTTTCTTCTAATCCACCCAGTCCTTCGACATGTTTCGGCAGTAAAATAATCATCGACAACTCATCATCCACGTATGGCAGTTCGAGAACCTGAATATCATCAGTCTGCGTATAACCAAACTTTGCCTTTTGGTGCATCATCGGCACATCAAGCTTTTTGCCATTGAGCAAAGTAAATGGTGCATCTTTGGTCAGAGCCTTATTAAACTGACTCGCCCAGTTGCCCTTGAAGTATATAGCATTTGTCAAAACTAGCCGTGTCATTGAATCCAGCACGCCTTTTTGGATCATGTCCTTAATCTTGTTATTGGTTTTCTTTTCGATCCAGGCATTTATTTTTTGCCTTGCTGCCTCCGTTGCCTTAACAAAGTCAACCTCGAAGAACTGTCCTCCATAGTTGTTTTCCATAAGTTGCAGGAATTCTTTCAGGAATCCATACCCTTGCTGACCCCATAGAGCGTTGGCCACCCACAGTTGGTAGTTACCTTTTTCTGCCCTCGTATTTAAGTCCGTGATAACTTTTGCATAACTTTGTGCAAATTGCTCTTGCGTTAGGGTCTTCTTTTCAACCATACTTTCACCACTATCTTGTGAGCCTACCCTGCCCAAAGTGGGAAAATTTAGCACGGTAGCCATTTGTTTTTCTGTCTCACCTTTAGCGCCTGCGTATGTCATCGCCAGCGCCGTCGAAATACTGTATGGCGAAAAGAATAAATTGCCTTTCTTATTACGCAACTCCCTGTAAAGCGCTATAGCAAATTCGCTATTGCCTTTAGTGATGAGTTCAGTGTCTCCATCTTTTTTAGGCTGAGTTTCTTTAACCTCATTACAATTGCCAACTGTATTACTAATAAGAATCATAAGGACAAACGCGAAATTTATTGCCTTCATTTGGATAGCCTCCCTTGTACTTTATTTTTCTTTTTATCCATACATCTACCCCACATAATATTACGATTTATGCTATCGATCGGTTGACAGCATATTTTGGGCATTCCCACATTATCTTACTGTATTTTGTCTTACAAAGCATTCTTAT
>CAYNTC010000174.1:0-5394 GCA_964399795.1 uncultured Pirellulales bacterium
TGCCTTGAGTTCTCGTACACACAGGCACCTAAAAAGATGAAATCCTTCATACAAGCGCTGTTCCTACTATCTATATCCGCAGGCAACGCATTTACAGCAGTTGTCAATTGGTTTATTGAGAATGAAGATGGTACTACCAAGCTAACGGGGCCACAATACTACTGGTTTTTCGTAATTGCAATGCTGGTGACGGCGGTCTTGTTTGTGCCTGTCGCTGCGCAGTATAAGGTCAAAGACTATATCCAGGATGAAGCCCTGGAAGAATCATCAATGGATGCTTGACCTGAATGACGGGTTCTCTACGATCTCTTCTGCAAGCATCTCATATCCCTTGGCAAGAGGATGGCTGACATCACGATAGAATTCACTCGGTAGCACTGGTGGTATATAATAAGCAATCTTTTTCTGCTTTAGCCAGCTTTCAATCTCAGTTTTTACCCGCTCATAATTTTCTTTGCTTTCTGCCTGCAGCATGTGTTCGTTGAAAGGTCCAACGAGTACAAATAGCCTGTTACCTCTCGCCTGTAAAAGCTCTACCGTTTGCTGAAAGAACCTCCATTGTAACGATGTCCCCGGCTCAACCCATAGAATCTCTCTTTTTGCTATACCCTTTTCCTTCCATGATGCTTGCTCGTATACTTCGTTGTCGTCGGGCACAGACCTTCTTGGAATAATAACTTCAAAAGGATTCTTATATGGATATTTCAACGTCCATGTCGAAATATTCATACCATCGAAATATACAAGCCTGAGGTGGCCAAGCCAGCTAAAAAATGATAGATGATTCTGGACAACGACCGACAATCTTTTACTAAATGACTCCTTATAACAAGGAATTTTCGGCCTAAACTGTGCAACCAGCTTCGGATGATTAAAGCGAAATTCTTTCTCTATCTGCAGGTCATGCTTTTTAGAACTCATCCATAACGGATTAAAATGTAGTATGACCTGCTTATTCGAGATTGCTCGGCCATAGTACCGAATCAAGCCGGCCAACGCTGCCGGATGTATGCCGTCCACACCAAGATTTGCAAACCGCTGCTGGCCTGTAACTTCGCCAAGATAATGCGATAATGTCGCATTCCTGGGGACATAGTATCCCCAAATAACCGAATCCCCTATCACAATAGTATCGTACCTCTGGCAAGCCCACCGACAGTATCGGCTATACAACCAATAGTCATTGCTCAATTCGTAAGACAGGCGATAATCCGTCCCCGGCTCAAAAGGTTCTATCTTCTCCCATAGCGCAGGCCCAACATGCAATAATACCGCCAGAATAATTCCTACAAACATCCACTCACGCCCTGATAACCGAATGCTATTGGAGCTAAAGGATGGTGCAGATGTACTGGCAGGCAGAGGACTCTTATCTTTTATAATATTTTTGTTCATTATCAATAACCTGTGCCCTGCATTAGCTCATCAAAATTGCATATAGACAAACGCCCGCTCACTCGAAGAAGCGCAAATCATAAGATAAAGAACCATAAATAAAACAATCCCTATGCGCACCACCGCAAGTTCCAGAAACCACCTAAACCTTGATTCATAAATAAACTGATATACCCATGCAGTGAAAATCAACACCAGCGCCCAAACAGGGCACTTCGGGTCCATAAAGCCTGTGCAGAAAATCCTCTTTATAATAACCCCGGCATCGCCTATGCTTTCAGCCCGAAAGAAAATCCACGTGAACAGGACAAATAGAAAAATTAGCAACTGCTTGACTAATCTCGGCACCTTATCTTTGTAAAATGAAGTCCGTTCCAGCTCCCTTGTCGCAAAACGCCCAAGAACATGCACAACAGCCCAAGCCACGAACGTCCAGGCAGCACCATGCCACAGGCCTGAAATCACCATGGTCAAAAACATATTTTTGTACGTGTTGAACTTGCCTCTTCGGTTGCCCCCTAAAGGAATATAAACGTAATCCTTAAACCATGAGGAAAGGCTTATATGCCATCTTGACCAGAACTCGCCAAGCCCGGTCGCCAGATATGGATTTTTAAAGTTTGGTATTAGTCGAATGCCCATCATCCTCGCTATTCCGCGAGCCATGTCCGTGTAACCACTGAAGTCAAAATAAATTTGCCAAGCAAATAAAAACGTCGCAAGTATCAATGCCGGCGATTGGAATTGCTCGGGATTGGCATAAACCTTATCGACGTACAGAGCAAAATAATCCGCTAAAGCTACTTTCTTAAATAAGCCCGTGACAAAAAGCGAAGCCCCATCGGTAACATCCTCCAGGTATACCGCAGAGTTCTCGCTCAACTGTGGGAGCAGATTCCTGGCTCTTTCGATGGGCCCGGCAACCAGCCTGGGGAAAAATGACATGAACGTCGCATATCTTAAAAAACTCTTTTCTCTTCCAATATTGCCTCGATAGTAGTCGATAACATAGCTCATCGATTGAAGAACATAGAATGATATGCCAATCGGTAGTAAAATCCCCGGCCCTGGAAATCTATATGACAGGTCCAGGGATGACAAAAGATAATTTAAATTATCAACGACAAAACCTGCATATTTGAAAAAGCCCAAAAGACAGAGATTGTTCACAACGCTTACGATAAGCCAAATCTTCCTGCGCTTGCTCTTTTCCATGATCGTAACAGCAGCGTAGTCAATCAGCGTCGAATATGTAATAAGAACAAGGTACAAAGGACTAAAGCACGCATAGAAGAAATAAGAAGCAGCAAAAAGAAATGGTAGTTTTAATCTTGTACCCTTTAACACTAAATAAAGTGGATAAAAAATTAGAAAAAAAAGTAGAAACGACCAGGTGTGAAATAACATTAGCGATCCTTACAAGGGGCTAAGGCACATAGGAACAAAGGGACTAAGCCAATTTAATAAGCCTGAGTCTTATTAAGGCTAAGCCTTTTATGCCCGAGTGATTCAAGCACTTTGTGCCTTAGTTCCTCTGTCACTTTGTGCCTTAATCAAAATATTCCGTTAAAACGCGGATGTGAGCTTCAACAGACTTGGCCAGCCCCTCCAGCCCGTAACCTCCCTCAAGGACCGACACCAGCCGTCCCTGACAGCACCTTTCGGCAATTGTTTTGACTATCCGCGTCATTTGTGCAAAACCTTCTGCTGTTACCTTCATACCACCGAGAAGGTCGTCCTCATGGGCATCAAAACCAGCAGAAATGAAAACGAAGTCCGGTGAAAAATCAAGGGCTGCTGGCACGAGTTTCTCTTCAAATGCTCGTAGATATTCACTGTCGCCGGAGCCGGCCGGCAACGGCACGTTAATAACCGAATTCAAGCCTGCGCCACTGCCCTTTTCTACCTCACTACCCGTGCCCGGATAAAAGGGATACTGGTGGACACTAAAGTATAGCACATTAGGGTCTTCATAAAATGCCGCCTGTGTACCGTTGCCGTGATGTACGTCCCAATCTACGATAAGTATTTTCGGCAGACCATGCCTTTGCTGTACATACCGGACACCGATTGCAACATTATTGAATATGCAAAAACCCATGGCTGTATCTTTAAGGGCGTGATGACCGGGTGGACGAACAGCACAAAATGCGTTGGTGATTTTTCCTTCCATGATCGAATCAACGGCTGTGATTACTCCACCAGCCGCCATCAATGCTGCTTCGTATGATTTGGCTGATATTGGAACATCGAGCGAATCGAGATACCCTGCGCCATTTTCACAACTTCTTTGCACCCGTTCTATGTACCGGTCTGTGTGAATCTTCGTAAGCCATCTCATCTTGACCGGCGAAGGTGTTAGCTGGCAAAGTCCGGCATATAAACCTTCCTTTTTCAGTCTATTAACAATAGCTACTAATCTATCGGCTGTCTCCGGATGCCCGGGCGTTGTCTCGTGCTCAAGGTAAACATCATGAAAGACAAAGCCCGTTTTACACTTGCTTTTTGAAGAATTATTTGTGCTCATTTTTCCCTCACTTTTTGTACTATTGGGAGCGTTTCTCACACAACGAAAGCCGATAGCATCGTTTGCCAGACAAGTGTCATCAATAGATGGGTCACTCGCCCGATAGGATGATCGACAACTATCAGCGATGGAATTCCAAGCGCCGCCACGCACGACTCTTTCCTGCCCATCTTCTGGACCGATGGGATTGCGCTCTGGACTGTGTTTGTAATAATCCTCGGCGTAAATATCGTTGCACCACTCAGCAACATTGCCGTGCATGTCATAAAGCCCCCACGGATTCGGCCTTTTTTGCCCAACAGGGTGCGTCGTTCCTAATGAATTTTTCGTGAACCAGGCATAATCTTTGAGCTGCCTCACATTATTGCCGAAGCTATAGTTTGTTTTTGTTCCAGCACGACAGGCATATTCCCACTCCGCTTCCGTGGGCAGTCTGTATCCATTTGCCTTGAAGTTGCATTGCCAGCTTTCTTCATCGTAGCAAGGCTCAAGACCTTCAGCCAGTGATCTTTCATTGCAGTAAATGGCGGCATCGGTCCAGTTAGCCTGGTCAACCGGATTCCTGGGATTTTTGAAGTGAGACGGATCCGACAATTGTAACTTTGTGAACTGCTCCTGAGTTACCTCGAATCTGTCCATCCAGAATGAACTAATCCACACCTTGTGAACCGGGGCTTCATCTAACTCGCCGTTTTCGCTTCCCATTTCAAACCAGCCAGCAGGAATAACAACCATTTCGAGGCCGCTTTCTGTCTGCACAACTTTCGGTGCAGCACCAGTTTCCTTCTCACTGCGGCAGCCAAACGTAAAAAACAGCATCAGGGAAAAAACAACCGTTGCTGTTTGAACATACTGCCGGCCCATTTGTCTGCTTCCTGCAACCGTTTCTTACGTTGGTAACTGGTAAATGCGTTGATGAGTAAATGAGTTGATGCGTTAATTTATGGCTTAGCTATTTATGGCTTAGCCACTTATGGCTCATCTACTCATTCCTCATTTACTCATCCACGAATCCTGACCATTTAACCACTCATCATTTAACTAATTTCCACTGAGGAACAATGTTTATGCCAGCTCTTGTGGTGTGCTTAACGCTGTGAACTTTGCATCGGCACCCAGTCTGGTTCTTTATTATGGTTGCCATCTGTGGTGATTTGTACCCAGTTTCCCTGAAGGTCTCCGACACAAATATTCCAGCCCTTCGCCTTGCCGCCGACCTGTTGTCCGCCCTTATGGGGGCCATAGCTAAAAGCGATATGACGTCCATCGGGGGAGATATCAACATGGTAGACCTTATATTGGCGCTGGCATCTGACAATATCACGGACATCGTTCACATCGGGTTCATCAGACTCTAAGTCAATATCGGCGACACACAAATTCCAGTCAGTTTCGCCCCATACTATTATTTTACCGTCCCGGCTCAGGTCTGGTCTGCACCCCTTCACGCCGTATACACCCAGATCAAACAA
>CAYNTC010000175.1:0-5393 GCA_964399795.1 uncultured Pirellulales bacterium
AGCTTTTCAGCTCCCTTTTGAATACCGCCCAAAAGCTATTCATTTTTCACTCCTGACTTCCATTGGTAACTGGTTATTGGTTACTGGTTACTGGTTATTGGTCAGTAGCGACTGCCTATCAAACTACTATTTAACCATTTACCATTCACCAATTACCAATAACCATTCACCAAACTATTTACTTATTTTCCTGGTAATCTTGCGAAAGACCTCATCCAAACTACAGTTGTACTTTTCTTTGAGCTGGCTGGGCGTGGAATCGACGAGTATTCGCCCTGCAGCGATGATAATTGTTCTTGAACAGACAGCTTCGACCTCTTCAAGAATATGCGTGGAAACGATAATGCACTTATCTTTAGCCATATCGCTTATGAGCTTTCTGACCTCGTATTTTTGATTGGGATCAAGGCCGTCTGTAGGTTCGTCAAGGATAAGGACATCAGGATCATGAATCAGTGCCTGGGCCAAGCCGACGCGTCGCTTGTAACCCTTGGATAGTGTTTCAATTGTCTGATGGTAGACAGAGTCGATTGAACACATGGGCACAATTCGATCGAGGGCTTGCTTACGCTTTTTGCCATTGATCTGTCTGACATCGCAAACAAAGTTCAGCAGACCTCCTACCGTCATTTCATTGTATGCCGGTGAATTCTCTGCTAAGTATCCGAGGCAGCGTCTTACCTGAATAGAATTCCTCAGAATATCATATCCACATACTGAAGCGGTGCCGCTATCTGGCCTGATAAAACAAGCCAGCATTCTCATTGCGGTGGTTTTGCCGGCACCATTTGGGCCGAGCAGGCCCAGGACTTGTCCCTTTTTGACCTCGAAGGATATACCGTCAACGGCGATTACAGGGCCGAAACTGCGGCGAAGCTCTTTGACTTCTATCATATTTATCCCCAAAATCAATACATCCGCGCTGCCGTAATTTTAACCTTTCATCTTCTGTAAAGGGTTAATAGTGTACTGAAATTCTCTTGGCAGTCAACCCCTGTTAGAGCTGATTCACCCCCAATTTTGTGTGAGGATTTCACGTCTTAGATGCGGAATCCAAAAATGTTTTAGGCCCGCCATCACATGGCGGGGTTATTTTTTGCGGAGACGAAGGCAGGTTTTTTTCGACTGGATTGTCTCCACGTCATTATCCGACGTATTTCAAAAACCTTTTTTTCCGTCATTACGAGCACCGCCGAGGAATCTATTATACCCTGACTTCCGTCCTCCATTTTCTGTCCTCTGTCCTGTATTGCGCTTTCGCATATCATTTTTCTGATTTCGCCCTTCTTTTATGCCGATAATACGCATTGAAAGAGAAACAGCCCCCCGGAGCGGAAAGAATACATGAGATACGCTTCACAAGATACGAGATAACCATCCTCCGAAGTGGAACTTCTACGGAGGACGGACGAAATTTTTGGCGGGAATTGCGGGGTTTGTAGTTTGATAATGAAATTAGAATTTGAAGCTCGACCAAAAGGGATGTTGCTATGAAAAGCCTTAAAACAAATTTTCAACAACCCCTAGATCCATGCCAGCTCAAAAGAATTGAAAACATTCATGGTGGATTTCTTTATCAGCATTTATATGTTGTTGGATGCATTTTGCTTGCTCCCACCACAAAAGTGAAAACAATTCAACCAGAACGAGACGAAGATGTCGAATTACTACTTGATGATCGCCGTGTATATATACAAGTCAAGAAACGTACCGCTCAACTTCAACACAATGACATTAAATCAACACTAGAGCTTTTTGAGAAGATACGAAATGAACATGAATCTGGAGGCCGTAATGGAGGATGCGAATTTTGGATAGTGTGTAATACAACACTAAGCCCTAAGCTTGAACGACTGATCAAATCTGAAGAAATTCTTTCTACTGTAAATTTTCTATTTAAAGGACTTCAACAAAAGCCTGATTACTTGCCCACTGCATGGAGTAGCATAGAAGATGCTTTGGAGTGGTGTTCAGATATAGCAGAAACGATACCTTTCTGCAAGCTGACAAGCCGCACTTTGATCTGGAAGCTGGCTGCTTTAGTACAATATGCTTCTGCGGGCACAGAAAAGCGACCACATCATTCTTTTGATGCAGATGAACTTCCAGATTTGTTTGAGCAGTTAACTATTCAATTGCAACAATTCCCTGCACCGCCGACAGTATACTATCCTCAAAGGAATGAACCTGATTTTCTTTCAGATTCGAGAGTACGTCTCATTGCAGGACTATCAGGTTCAGGCAAAACAGCTTGGGCATCTGAGTCGGCTTCATTTTGTGATACTAACGTGGTTTACTTTGATATTGGAGACACACCGAGCACCGCATTAGCATCCACTTTAAGCCGTGAAATAGCGGGCAATATTTCTCAAAATTCAAAATTTAATCTTAGAAGTATTTTGCTTCCTGGCGTTATAGGTATTGATTCTATCCGGGCTTTGGATATGGAGTTATCAAGACGTGATATACCAGTTGTCGTCGTTGTTGATAATGTACACAAGTCAGTTCCAGTAGACCTATCTGGCATTATTAATGCTACCACATATATTTCATGGATACTATTAACACAACCAACTCCAGAACAAAAAGAAATAAAAGAATTATTAGGAGTAGATGAAGAATTTCTTGACGGATGGTCAATTGATACTATAGCAACATTTTTTGATTCAGAAAATTGCGGTATTGATCCTGTCAAGGCAGATAGGATATTTCATTTAACAGGTGGCCTTCCCTTGTATATCATTAATTTCGTAAAGCTTAGTAAGACATATTACGAAAACAATCCATCGCTTTTATGCGATGATTTAGAATGTATGAAACATCCCAATAGGACATCACAAGAAAGGATACTGGCCCGTGTATGTGAAGGGCTATCTCCGACGATTAAGAAAATAATGGCTATTCTTACAATTTCTGATGTCTCATTAAGTACTGAGGAGGTTTCGGAAATAACATATAAGTCTCTTTGTATTAGTGAACAAGAAGTATTTTGTTCTTTGCGAGAGATGACAGAATGGGCCATCATACAGCATTTATGTAATCGTAACATTATAATGCATGACAGCTTCCGTTTAATAGCGAAAAGCTACTTGGGATCAATACCATCAGAGGTAATTAATCAGGCCCGGAATATCCTTTTCGATATTCTTGGTGTGTCAATTCTAAAAGAGCCGGATATAAACCGGCAACGTCTCTACCTTCGACTATTGCCGTTGATCGGTCAAATAAAAACCCTTATTGATCTTGCATCAAATGACGCAGAGATGTTTGCTGAGTTAGGATATGCAACAGACAATAAGAAAACGATACTTTATTCTGTTGAGTCAGGAGAATTAGACAATGAGGGCGCTTTTTGGGCGTTGGATACCCTGGCTTATTGGGCTTGTCAGTCCCGTGATTGGGAAATGGTTGAGAATTACATTAATCGAATGGAAAAGCTTATAGCCAAGTTTAATGCTGGAAGGCGTGAGAAAACGACCTTATCCATTAAATATATATTACTTTGTACAGGGAAAAAAGACTTAGATATTGCAAGATACCATTTCTTAGAAGCTTGTGAATTAAACAAGGAACATCCAGAGGCACTTAGGATATTGCGTTATGATTACGCCTTTTGTTTGTATTCTTCTGGAAAATATTCCGAGGCTGCAGACGAGGCTGAAATACTTGTGAAGGAATATTATGGTGTTCTTGGATTATTGCCTGAAGATGTATTTTTTAAGAATCCACCCGAGATTTTAGAAAAAATCGATAAGACGCGGCTCTATCAAGATGACCTTAAACATTTAGCAGATTCTTTAGACTTGTATGCACAGTGTCGTAATAAACAGGGCTTAGATTCTGTCCTTGCACGAATTCATTCATTTAAGTTTTATGTAATGGTTTCTGCGTGGGTTTCAGTTGTTAGGCTTGGCCAAGATTTCGTTGATGAACGTTTATCAGTGTCTGATGCTGAAGGGGCAAGGACTTTCTTGGAAGATACATTAATCCCCGGAGTTAAAGACCTTAAGCTGCTTGAACATTTCATTCCCGTAAGATCGCAGTATGCGGTTGTCTTGGCTTACTGCGGTGAAGCATCGAAAGCTTTAGTAGAGATAGAGTCTCTTAAGAAGTTTTCAATATCTAATCTTGAATATAAAAGGGAATTTGAAAATCAATGCCTTTTGGTCGACAGAATCATTAAGGGGGAAGTTGTTTTGCCGCCAAGACAAAAAGTGTTATCCATCCCTGAAAATGATCCTGTTATTGAATTTCCTAAAAGGAAAATTGGACGCAATGAAATGTGTCCTTGTGGGTCTGGAAAAAAATACAAACGTTGCTGTGGTGCAAATTAGGAAGCATGGCTGCATAGAACAGAGTTATTGAAACTGAAACTGGGAAACTAGGGACATTCACCTATAAATGTCTGGTGACAGTGCACATAAAACGGTGAGTGAGACCAACAGATTAAGAAATGGGAGCGATTGAATGAAGATTTCCGTTGAATGGGGAAGACCATTGCTGCTAAGGGATGGATCAAAACAGAATATGATTTATGTGGTCGATGTGGCAAAGGTGCCTGATAACCCCGGCGTATATGTTTTCGCGAGGAGATGGGGAAAGAGTATAGAAGCCCTTTATGTTGGCAAAGCCACTAATATTCGAGGGCGTGTCAACGTGCAGTTCAACAACTTGCGGCTGATGCAACACCTGAAGCAGGCGAAAGCGGGCAAACGTGTTCTCTTGTTTGCAACGGCGCTCACGAAGCCTGGCCAAAAAATCGACAAGGTGATTTCTCTTTTGGAGCGAGCTCTCATCCGGCATTTTCTTTCCGGAGGCCACGACTTAGTCAATATACAAGGTATTCGTATACGCAGGCATGAAGTGAACTCCGATGGACACCAGCCAAAGAAATTCATACCTCGGCGCATGTTTTTGGAGAGAACTAAGGGATAATGAAGTTCCGAGGGTGGCTTTTAACTGTGCGTCTCATGGCTTGACGTATGGGGTGAATTAAAGGTGTCCGGTACTTTTTTGGGGGCGAATTAAAGGTGTCCGCCTGCCCCATAGGGGGTACTTTTTTGGCTGTAGACAGGAGACAGAATTCGAGTATTTCATCCTTCGCAGTCTGCGGGACGCCTTACGACGCGCCCTGCTACGGAGAATGGACGAGTATCCAGCCCGCCACAAGCGGACTTCCGCTTCGCTCCAGCATCTATCCACCATTCACGATTCTAATAGATTCCTCGGCGCAGTTTACCCCTTCAACTATGTTCACCTGTGGCGGGGCCAGGGCAGGCTCTGAGCGTAAGCTGAATGGGTTCGGGACAAGCCCTTAAAATATAAAATAAGAAATCCGTTATTATGGCCTTGCCATCTTAACGATTGTAATTCGAGGAAGAGTTGATATTATT
>CAYNTC010000176.1:0-5353 GCA_964399795.1 uncultured Pirellulales bacterium
GCTCGCCATTATTTTCGAACCACCTGTTTAAAGTGCGAACTCCTCGCTGATGCTGGCGAAGGTCAAAGTCGGTTCGATTCGCGACGCCTTCAAGCTCCTGCCAGTCGCCGCTTCCAAACGGAAATCTGTACTCGATATCAACACAGGCTTTTGCGTAGTGTGCAAGCTCATCGCTTTCATGCTCACGGAAACGGATATTCTCCTTCTTTAAGCCCAAGTCGGTATACCACTTCAAGCGAGCTTCCCGCCAGTGCTCGTACCACTTCTCATCGGTGCCAGGCTCGCAGAAGAATTCCAGTTCTGCCTGTTCAAATTCGCGTGTACGGAATATAAAAGCTTTAGTGGTGACTTCATTACGAAAGCTTTTGCCAATCTGGGCAATGCCGAAAGGTATCTTGACTCTGGCCGTATCCAGCACATTTCTGAAATTTGCGAATATACCCTGCGCAGTTTCCGGCCGAAGGTACATCTTCATCGAATCATCCACGTTCGCACCCATCTGTGTTTCAAACATGAGCTTGAACGGCATCGGCTCGGTGAATTGGCCAACGGCGCCGCACTGTGGACACACCTTATTGCTCAAATCATGTTGCCTGGCCTGGGCGGTGTCGATGGAGATGTGCTCGGTGTGTTGTTCTGCCTCGTCAGCCTCCCCCTCGACTGCGCTGGGGGTAGGCTTTTCTTCGAGGTGGTCGACACGGGTCCGGACGTGACACTTTTTACATTCGGCTATAAGGTCGGCGAATTTGTCGGCATGGCCGGACGCCTTCCAGACTAATGGGTGCATCAGGATGCTACAATCCAGGCCGACAACATCGTCTCGCATCTGGACGACGCTTTTCCACCAGGCCTTTTTGACGTTGTTTTTTAGTTCTACGCCGAGCGGCCCATAATCATAACAACTGGCCAATCCACCATATATTTCACTGGACTGAAATATAAAACCACGACGTTTACATAAGCTGACGATATCATCAAGTTTGGTTATCTTAGCCATCTTCTTAATCTCCATCTGTAAAAAAACTATTATAAAGGCAAGATTAAGATTTACAAGTGCTTTGCTAATGAGCGTTGGAATCAATGGACATAAAATTTTTTAAGCAAGTATTTTTGGAAAAAAAGAGTTTATTATATATATTTATATTGTGCGAAGGGCAATTTCTCTTATTTGCAATGATCTCGTTTTGTCAAAATAGGCTTAGGGGAGGTTGGATTATGAATGAGTTTGTAGAGTTGCCTAAGATATATCCTAGTGTTTCCAACATTGTCGAAGCCCGTAAGAAGGCTATACGGCCTCAAGACGACGCCATCGAAAAGACACCGCACGATGAACCAGACAACAATGAGAAAAACGGGCCTTTATCGCTGTCCAGAGAGTACGTGACAGAGGTTCTGAACGAATCTGGCTTCGTCGATGTTAATACCCCAATTAGTGAGCTGATGAGGATATATCTGGGGCTGGACGACAATGACAATACAAATGCTGAGGATAATTCCGATCCCAATTTAGTGGCTGAAACCGCAGCCTATTTAGCGAATAAGATTGCGGCTAATGCGGAGGCTGCACTGGAAATTCAGGGAAATATTCAACCTGATATGGCCATAAAATTACTCAATTAAAATGTGCTCCTGGATTTCGGATATACCCCACCTGGTCGGGCCGTAACGGCTCGGCTTTTTTATTTACTTGCCGGATGTGCCTTTCATTTGCCTGAATATCATTGAACAAGCTCAATCGAAATGTGAATCTAAGATGTCTATATGAAGCTTTCCTACATTTCTTAACGGTTCACGAACTACGATTCACAAGCGATTAGCCTTAATAAGAATTGCACAACAGTGACAGAGAAAAAGTAAAGAATCAATATCAAAGGCCCGGCGTCTGTTGACGGAGTCAACCATCAATATTGTAAATCCGGCTCCGACGGAATCATGGGACCAACTGAAAATTCAAATTGATTTTGAATAGGAATCTATTTGAGAACTGCATTTTGAATAGCTTCACAGACCTTTCTGATGGCCTTATCCTTCTGTCCATCAGAAAGAGTGTTAAGAGGCTCGGCCGGATCAATTGCGGAATGTATGGGTTTTAGCTTGGTTTCCTTCCACATGCAATCTCCCACAAGAACCCAGAGAATTTTTAATCTTTCTTGACTATCTGCTTTGAGTATGTAAGGCAGCTCTGTTTCATTGATGAATTCGGAAGCCAAATAATCTCTGCTCACCAGTAACAAAGCAACTTTGGCATCACTTATAGCAACCTGTATTTCTTTTTCCCATTTGTCACCGGGTTTGATGTTCTCATCGGTCCATACGTAGATTTTGTTTTGTCTAATGAGTGGATTGATACCATTCAAGATATCAACAAGCCATTGCTTGTCTTCCCTAGCATAGCTGATGAATACATGTGGGACATTGAAGTTCTTCCTGTGTATATCAGCATCAGGCTTTGGGATGGTAGCGTCCTGTGCAGCAAATTTAGTTGATAATGTTTTACTCTTAAGATCGTTTTCTATTTGGTCAAGGAAAACACTTAACCAATCTTTTTCGTTAGAGGTAATGTCGCAAACCAACCTTCGAATTCCTTCAAAAAAGATGCATTTCTTTGCGTTTGATAATGCATCCGGAGCATCCCATTTATCTGGGCCAGGCCATGTCCAAGGTATAATTTCCTCTGTTCCCTGTCGGCCAACATCGTAAATTGCAGCCAAAAGCGTGTATTTCTCTGCAACAGTAAGCTCTCTGTCGTTGGCTAGTGGTAATATATGAGTGATATTAGGCTCTTTAGAAATTGACAATTCTTGTGGTACCCAGGCACTTACAATTTTACTTGTATGTTCCATGCCTGATTCGGTTTTTTCAGAAGTATGTAGGACATGTGTATCAAATACCCAGCCCTCTTCGGGCGGTACGTCTTCTTCTTTTTGCAGACGAGGATTTCGGGCAATATTCTCTTTGAAGTGATGATGTCTTCGATCCTGCCATTTTCTATGTTTGTTAATTTCGGCTTTACGTTCTTCCGCCCATTCGTTAACCATCTCTTGGAAACGCGGCATGGCATCATATTTCTTTATGAGCTTGTAGATATCCAGCGCAAAATCGTTTATCCATTTAGGAATTTTATTGTTCATATAATCCCCTGTTCGCTTTTTACTCTACCTTTACTTTCTATCGGTTTTCTTTTTAACCTGGTTGAGTCAATCTGTTAGTTGCAGTCTTATAATCTTTTGATAAACTTTATCGAATGCCGATATATTCTTTAATCAACCAGTATTAGGCCATAATAGTTTGGGCATTGGCGGATTGAGCGGAGGACGGAAGACAGACAACGGAAGACGGATGGCGGAAAACAGAGTTCGGACAGCGGAGGACGGAGGAGGCTACTTATCTTGAAATCTTGCACAGAAGCTTTCAGGTTCGGACATCATTTTTCCAAGCATTCTGCCAATTTTCTTACACTTCTGAAGTTCAAAAATATCCTGTTGAAGCTCCATCGCAATTTTATACACATTTAGGTCTCGAAAACTTTCGATTCCTCCCGTTCACTTTTTGTCCTCTGTTATCCGTGATCTGTCCCTCTGTTGTTCGTTGATTTCTTGCTTCACTTGGTTTAATAGGTTTATCGCTTCTATAGGCGTCAAATTATTTACATCGGTTGAGGCGAGCTTTTCGAGAACTGACTTATGCTTCTGGACAAAGAGAGAGTCTTTGTCGGGCTGTTTGGTTTTGTGGCGAGCAAGGCGGTCGCCGGTGGCCTCTTTAGCAAAGGTCGATTCGAGCTCATCGAGGATTTCGCGGGACCTTTCAAGTATAGTGCCAGGAATGCCGGCTAATTTGGCGACGTGTACTCCATAACTCTTGTCGGTTCCGCCGGGCAAAATCTTGTGCAAAAAGACAACCTCATCCATCCACTCGCGAACAGCGACATTATAATTGTGGACGTTAGCGAACAGCTCAGCTAACTCGGTCAGTTCATGGTAATGGGTGGCAAAGAGGGTTCGACACTTGAGTTTATTTGCGATGTGTTCTGTAATCGCCCAGGCAAGGGCAAGGCCGTCATAAGTACTTGTGCCCCGGCCAACTTCATCGAGGATGACAAGTGATCGCCCTGTGGCGTTATTGATGATGTTTGCTGTCTCGGTCATTTCGACCATGAAAGTTGACTGGCCTCGCACCAGCTCATCTGAAGCGCCAACGCGCGTAAAAATTCTGTCGACAAGACCGATCTCGGCGTCCCCTGTTGGAATGAATGAGCCGGTCTGAGCCATCAAGACAAGCAGTGCAGCCTGTCTTATGTAGGTGCTCTTGCCGCTCATGTTCGGGCCTGTGATAACAGCTATATCGCCGGCTTCGCCACCAAGCTCGACGTCGTTGGGCACAAATTCCTGGCCAAGCGTTTCAGCTAAGACAGGATGCTTGCCTTCGTGGATGATGAGCCGGACGTCATTGGTCACTTTGGGCCTGACATAGTTCCGCCGCTTTGCAATGTAGGCAAGACTTGCCAGACAGTCACATTGAGCAATGGTCTCTGCGAGTTGTTGCAGCCTGGTGACATACTGAGTTGACTGTCTGCGGAGGTCTTCGAAGATTTGCTGCTCCAATTCAATGGCTTTCTCCTCGGCGCCTAAGACCTGGTCTTCATATTGCTTCAGTTCATCCGTTATGTAGCGCTCGGCATTTTTTATTGTCTGTTTGCGGATGTAATCCGTGGGGACTTTGTCAGAACTGGCGTGTGTTACTTCAATGTAATAGCCAAAGACCTTGTTGTAGCCAATCTTAAGATTGGCTATGCCGGTTCGCTGAGCCTGCTCTTTCTGATACTTTCTGAGCCAGCTTTGGCCATCCCTGGAAATTGAGCGAAAATGATCGAGCTGCTCAGAAAAACCGGTCTTTATCACTCCACCATCACGAAGGTGCGAGGGACAATTCGGCTCGATTGCAGATTCAAGCAACTCAGCAAGCTCATCCATGCTATCGCATCTTTGAGATAACTGTACGAGCAGGTCGGCACTAAATGATTGCAGGATTTGACGCAATTCAGGTACGATGCGCAAAGTAGCTACGAGGGCCAAAAAATCACGCGGCATTGCTCGGAATGTACTCAAGCGAGCTGCAATTCGTTCAATGTCTGAAATGTCCGAAAGCAATTTGCGGATTCGGGATAGTTTTTGGCTCAGCCGCTGATCTTCCGTGTTCTTTGACGGTTGAGTTATTAGCTCTTCAACAGCATCCTGTCGCAATTCAATGGCACCAATGTCGCAAAGCGGCATACACAACCAGTTTCTGAACATCCTGCCACCCATTCCGGTCATCGTCTCATCGAGGCAATGCAGAAGCGCTGCCTTTTGACTTT
>CAYNTC010000177.1:0-5348 GCA_964399795.1 uncultured Pirellulales bacterium
TTGTTACATAGCGCCAGATGCCGTTTACGCCATATCATTTTGGACCGAGCGGATTTGTGGGATTGCTATTTAGAAAATGGCTTGACATCCCCGTTTTTGTTCTGGCCAACGTAGTTGTTGACATTGAGGTCCTGGTTATTGTGCTTTTCGGACTTGGGCCTCCGGTGCACAGATACTGCCATACGCTATTGGTCGGGACGGCAGTCGGTGCACTCTGGGGCATTGCAGCATATCCACTGCGGCATTTCTTCAAACGATTGATGCACTTATTCAACCTGCCTTATGAAACCAGCTTCCGAAAATTAGTGCTTTCCGGCATTCTGGGTGTCTGGCTTCACATCCTTATCGACGGCGCATATCACTACGATGTGAAGGTGCTCTGGCCATTCCGGGCAGCACGCCTTTGGCTGGCTATACACAGGCTCCTTGATAAGGGCCTAATAGAGGATATATGCGTGTCTTTTTTTCTTGCAGCCATTCTCATCTATGCGGTCGTTTTGGCTTCATCCAAAAAGCGAAATACAAACAAAAAATTTAAGCGTTCAGGTGAACTTGGCTAAATTGCTTACTGGTTTTGTCAATCCATGTTGATAAGATACTTAGCAGCAATTAAACCGATAGAACAATCGGTCGGTAAACGCTGGGACAACAAACGCAATACTTCGAGGTCCGACTTCCAGACAATATCGCCAGGGGCAAACAGACATACACTGCCTGGCTTATGTCTGTCATAGAGCTTACCATCCTTGAAGTAATAATGCTGCTGACATACTTCTGCGGGGTAGGCACGCATGAATGGTGGGATATCGGCGGGTTTGAACCAGAGCTTTATTTCCCGCTCGGCATCGGTATTTGTAGCTGAGGCGTGAATGAGATTGTCCAGGCGTTCGCCGATCACATTGCCCGCAGCATCTTTGATAGGAACCACCGTGCCTAAAGAACGAATGCAGCCTGGCTCTTTGTCCCGAGCAACGTGAGGATTTGTCGGGCCGGCAATTTTCCGTATATTGGTAAGTGCGTGCGGACCTTGATAGACAATTGCTATTACCCTGCGTTTCCACGGCTCGTCAGGATAATGAATAAGGCCTGTGATGTAATCCAGCAGTGATGAATAGAACACCTTTCCCCGATGCTCGGCATAGTGCTCTTCAGCAAGCATTCTGCTAACACTGACTATCTTGGCCGCGGCAAAGCGTGAGCCAGTGTGGTATTCTGAAAGTTGCGAGAGCAAAAATCCTGTCAAAGAATTCTTTAGGGCGTCCGGTTTAATCAGTACAAGTGTCTGTTCAAGTTGCTCTTTGCTCATATAAAGGTCTTCTTCTGAAAAAATCTGTTATGACGAGCTTGTACAAAAACGCGTTGAATTTTAAACAAAGAATCTACAATAAACAATACAGTTTGTCAAAGAGGAATTGAGCAAGGAGATCTAAAGCAACGAATAAAGCCGTCAATGAATCGATGGGCTAAAAACCAACAGGGAAAATTCCTGTGTGAAACGCGAAGCGAAATATCTGTACAAACACCGTACCGAAACCACCAACGTAAAGTTGGTGGCTAAACAGGGCTACGATTGCGGGCTTGTTTGATCGGCAGAAATTTCTTCAGGCTTATAGTACCGGGTTGCCTTTACGTTTCCGTTTTCGTCGGGGAAGAATTCGAGTAACATATCTGCCATGTCTCTGGCGGCTCTTCTTAATGGAGCTTCGAGGACAGAAGCTATCTGAACCTGAGCGGCGTAACGTGCAGGATCGCCTGCGATATTGGGAGTTCGCCATCCCACGCCGGAAAAGACGCCCTCATCGGAAGTGAGTTTGCCGTTTACGATGTAGAAATTCAGAACGATCCTCTCTTCATAAGACGGCGCGGGCATGTGAAAGCGATGCATTAAGCACGGGATTTTTCTGCCGGAAGCTGAATATACCTGCGTGTGCTCAGTGCGATCGTGGACCCAACCGCCGGCTGGATAACACACCTGGGGACGATGGCCCAGCATCGTTCGGGGTCGGGCAGTGTATGCAATGTAAACACTGACATGCTGATTGCTGAGCTTATTTGAATACGCACGGTTTAAAAAATCGTCGGCGCCGGTGACACGTATAACATTGGCCGGAATTGGGACCTCCTGGCCTGACCAACTTGCGATTTGCAAAGGTACATTGCTAAGTGGTACAGGCAACTGGACTGGCGACCAAACAAGACGATTCAGTTGAGAAGCCACAACACGATAGGTTATGCCGGCAGATACTAAAAGTAGCGCAGCTAAAATCCAAATGAACCAGGGCGGAGTTATGGCAATTCGGGTACGTTTCGAGCAGGAAAAAACCAGCGGATTCTCAAATAAGCTGTGTTGACTAAGAAACATAAAAAAACCTTAAAATGGAGTTAAAAATAGACTCAAAATCTTCTCTCCAGTCATAACACGATTCAGTGCAGGGAATTCAGCGACATTACCTCCTTGAGTTTGCCAATATATTATTGTTCAGTCTATAGTAATAATCGGCTTTTTGTCAAGGTTGGTTAAGAAGCGTTTTTAAAAGTGCTCGCTGAAAGTGAAGGCGATTTTCGGCCTGGTCGAAAATAATCGAGCTGTCCGATTCGGCGATTTCATCGCTGATTTCGTAGCCACGATAGGCAGGCAGACAGTGCATGATCTTCGCATCTGACGACGCCGATTTTAGCAGATCGGCATTGACCTGAAAACCGGCGAAATCCTTGATGCGCTTTTGCTTCTGTTCTTCCTGGCCCATGCTGACCCATGTATCGGTGTAAATAATGTCGGCGCCAGTAACTGCTGTGTGCGGATTGTTTGTCTGCGTGACACAATTGGCCAAGGAAGCATTTGCCGTTTTAATAGTCTCGGCGTCGAGTTCATAGCCCGGCGGCGATGCTATCGTTAGTTTCATGCCGAGCTTTGAAACTGCAAAGGCGAGCGAGCGAACAACGTTATTGCCATCGCCAATAAATGCAATTTTTATACCTTCTGTCCTGCCGCAGTGTTCCTTAATTGTAAGAATATCCGCCATAGCCTGGCATGGGTGGACCCAATCGGTCAGGGCATTTATAACAGGGACAGTCGAAAATTTTGCCAGTTCTGTAACAGCGCTATGCTCGAATGTTCGGGCCATTATACCGTGAACATATCTGCTAAGGACCCGTGCAATGTCCTTGATTGGTTCGCGCATGCCGATACCGCCGATATCTTCGGGCTTGACGTATATTGCAGATCCGCCGAGGTTGGTCATGGCGACGTGAAAACTGATTCGAGTCCTCAGGCTCGGTTTTTCAAAAAGCATAGCGAGAGTTTTGCCCGCGAGGCATAAATCCCGGCTGCCAGCTTTGTACAATTTCTTTAAGTCGACACTATTCTGTAATAGCTGTTTTAACTGTTCGGCAGAACAATCGTTTATGCAAAGAAAATCTTTCATTTTTCAAGCTCGGTCATAACACTATCAAGAATATCAATAGCCTTATTGATCTGTTCTTTAGTAACAATCATAGGTGGCATAAAGCGAACAACGGTTTCGCTGGTACAATTTACTCTCAGACCTTTTTCGAGACATTTATTAACGATTTCAGTACAGGGACAATTCAACTGAACGCCTATCATCAAACCGATACCACGAACGCTATCGATGCTGAAGTGTTTTTGTTTTAATTGGCTGAGTTTTTCCTTAGTGTACTCGCCCAGCTCGGCAGCATTCTGAAGTAAATTACCTTCTTCGATAGCCTCAATTACGGCGATACCAGCGGCGCAGGCGAGGCAGTTCCCACCAAAGGTGGAGGCGTGTTTACCAGGGACGAGAGAAGCTGCAACTTCGTCCTTTGCCATCATAGCACCAATTGCTACCCCGCCACCGAGGGCCTTTGCCATTGTCATAATGTCCGGCTCGACATCGAAATGCTGGTAGCCGAACCATTTGCCGGTTCGACCTACCCCGGTTTGAACCTCATCAAGAATCATCACAGCGCCCTTCTCATCACAGAGTCGGCGAATCGCTTGGAGGTATTCGGCTGTAGCAACTTTGATACCGCCTTCTCCCTGGATTGGCTCGACCATTACAGCGGCTACTTCATCAGTAAAAGCGGATTCGAGGGCGGCGATGTCGTTGAATGGTACATAAATGAAGCCCGGCAGCAGCGGCAAAAAACCATCGTGATACTTAGGTTGCGCAGTCGCAGTGACGGTTGCGAAGGTTCGGCCATGGAAGCTGCCTTCAGCGGTAATAAATTTATATTTTTCCTGTGAAGTATGCAGGCGTGCGAGCTTCATCGCAGCTTCGTTGGCCTCGGCGCCGCTATTACAGAAGAAGCACTTGCCGCCGAATGCCCGTTCGCTTAAAAGTCTAGCCAATTTGCCTTGCGGCTCGGAATAAAAGGTATTGTCGATGTGCAAAAGCTCAGCGGCCTGCTGCTGAATAGCCTGGACGACCTTCGGATGGCAATGACCAAGGCCGCTAACGGCCCAGCCTGGGAACATATCCAGGATCTCGTTGCTGTCGGCATCGTACATGTAACAGCCCTGGCCTTTTACAATGACGCGCGGCAACCGGCCATAGTTAGCTATAACGTATTTTTCAAACAACTCAATTGTCTCCTTTGTAGTCATTTTCTGTATCTCGCAATTCGTAATTTATATTTCATGGCTCGGTGCCAGCCACTGAAAAAGCGGCGGTTCAGCTATACATTAAACCTGCTGCTGGTCAGTCTCAAATTTTTGCCTTAAAGAACAAAGTTCCTGGTTGAGACGCTCTAACTGCGTTATGATTTGTCGCCTTTGTCGTATGCTGTAAACGATATAGATGATCGGCAAAATTATCAAAGCCAGCCAGAAAAACAAACCAAACAGAATTACAAATACTTCGGCTATCCCCGGTCCCATGAAAGATAAAATGTGAGTAAACATTCTGATACCTTCTTGCTTTGTTGAAAAGAGTTCGGAATGTCATTTCGAGCGAGCCGAAGGCGAGTCGAGAAATCTGTTTTTGAATAGATTTCTCCACTTCGTCCCGATAGTTATCGGGACTTCGGTCAAAATGACAGTGAGGCTTTTCAACAAAGCAATCCCTTCTCAATATATACCTATTGCTCAATTTCTGACAATTTCCGTTCCAATGCCCTTGTCGGTGTAGATTTCCAAAAGCAGTGAGTGCGGGATTCGGCCATCTATTATGTGAGCCTTTTTGAGGCCTGCGTCCAAAGCCGTCAGGCAAGCCTCGACCTTGGGAAACATAGAGTCGGTAATAATGCCCGCATCAATCATCTGTTTTATCTTTGCTTCATTTAAGGTGGAAATCCAGCTATCCGGGTCATCAATATTCTTTCTGATTCCGTGTGTGTCACTTACCATC
>CAYNTC010000178.1:0-5311 GCA_964399795.1 uncultured Pirellulales bacterium
AAAATGTCGAAAAGATAAAGAAAGGCCGCCAGGAGCTGACCGAGCAACTGCAAGCATTGAAATTCGATGTGCGACAGAGTCACACAAATTTTGTACTTGCTGAAAGCAAAAACCGCCCGGTGGCTCAGATATATGACGAATTAGTCCAGCGAAATATCTACGTCAGATACTTCAATTTGCCAGGTCTTGACGATAAGTTACGGATAACTGTGGGCACAAGAGAGCAAAATCAAAAACTCATCACGGCCTTACAGGACATCGTTGGAGTTGGTTAAATGGTCGAGATTCGTGTATGCGTAAATGAGGGAATGAGTAGATGAGTCATAAGTGGCTAAACCATAAATTGACGCATTAACTCATTTACTCATCAACGCATCTACCAATTAACAATATAAGGAATTTTACAATGGAACAAAGGACGGCAAAAATACACAGAAAAACAAAAGAAACAGACGTCCAATGCGAACTAAACCTCGACGGCCTCGGCAAGTATGAGATCGATACCGGCATAGGCTTTCTGGACCACATGCTTACCCATTTAAGTAAGCACAGCAAAATCGATCTAATTATCAAAGCGAAGGGCGATTTGCAAGTTGACGCTCACCATACTACCGAGGATATTGCGATAAGTCTGGGCGAGTGTTTGCTAAAGGCACTGGGCGATAAAAAGGGTATCGCAAGGTACGGACATAGCTCTGTGCCTATGGAAGATGCCTTGGCTAACGTCTCTGTGGACCTATCCGGCAGAGCCAGTTGCGTGTATAATGTCGAGTACCGAACAAATAAGATCGGCGATTTTGATGTCGAATGTCTCGACGAGATGCTGCGTAGTTTTGCCAACAACGGCAAATTTAACTTGCATATAAACGTGCCTTACGGCACAAACAGTCATCATATAGCTGAGGCAATTTTCAAGGGCCTCGGCCAGGCGCTCGGAGCCGCTGTCAAAATCGTCCGAACCGACATTCCCAGTACCAAAGGACAACTATGATCGAACATCCAAAACCTGAATATCGAAGTGGAATAGGAACCGATATACACCGAACGGTTCCTGGCCGAAAGCTTATGCTGGGTGGAGTATATGTACCCTATCCGTACGGGCTGGATGGACACAGTGACGGCGATGTAGTAATACATGCTATCATCGACGCTCTGCTTGGAGCAAGTGGGCTGGGTGACATCGGAACATTATTTCCAGATACCGACCCGCAATGGAAAGACGTTGATAGCAAAGAACTTCTTACCATTGTTAAGGAGCAACTCCAAGAGAAAAAATGGGAAGTTGTTAACGTCGATCTGATAATACACGTTGAAGAACCACGATTGGAACAGGCCAAAGGCCAGATAAAAAGATGCATTGCAGGGCTTCTGGATATCGATTTTATGTCGGTCAACGTCAAGGCCAAAACCAACGAAGGTCTCGGCGATATTGGAGCAGGCCAGGCTATCGGTGCAACTGCAATAGCACTTCTGCGAAAGAAACCAAGGCGAATACTATAAATAACATGCAACAATGGGAATAAGGCAAAATCTATGGCACTGAAACTTCACAATAGTCTCACAAGAAGAAAAGAAGAATTTGAACCCATTAAGAAAGGCAAAGTCGGCATATACGTCTGCGGGCCGACCGTGTACGGCCACGCACACCTGGGACATGCTAAAAGCTATGTCAGCTTTGATGTGCTTGTGCGATATCTTCGCTATCTTGGATACGATGTCACTTATGTACAAAACATTACTGACGTTGGTCACCTGCTCGGTGAGACCAATGAAGGTGAAGATCGAATCCTTGTGGCGGCGGAAAGAGAGAAAAAGCACCCTATGGCAATAGCAGAATTCTATGCCAGAAATTTCTTTGACGATATGGACAAGCTCAACTGCCTTCGTCCGGACATTTCTCCTCGCGCCACAGGGCACATCATTGAACAGATAGAGCTGGTTAAGTTACTGCTGGAAAAAGGCTATGCCTATGAGGCCAACGGCTCTGTCTACTTTGATGTCTCTAAGTTTAAAAATTACGGCAAACTCTCCGGGAGAAAAACAGAGGAAATGTTATCCGGCGCTCGCGTGGAGGTCTCGCCAGACAAAAAGAATCCCGTCGATTTTGCCTTATGGAAGAAAGCTGAGCCAAATCACATTATGCAGTGGCCCAGCCCATGGGGAATGGGGTTTCCAGGCTGGCACGTGGAGTGCTCAGTCATGGCCATGAAATACCTTGGCAAGACCATCGACATCCACGGTGGAGGACTGGATAACAAATTCCCACACCACGAATGCGAAATAGCTCAATCAGAAGCTGCAAATGACGTTCAGTTCGTCCGGTATTGGTTACATAATAACATGGTTACTGTTGATGGGCAGAAAATGAGCCGGAGTTTGAACAATTTCATCAATCTAAAACAGGCCTTTTCCGGTGCCCATGAGAGGCTGACCCGAAGCTATGAACCGATGGCAATTAGACAATTAGTTCTAAACAGCCATTACAGAAGTCCGCTGGATTTCTCTGACGCAGCTCTTTTTGCAGCTCAGAGCGGCTTTGAAAAGATAAGCAGAGCCGTTGTTGACATCAGAAGAAAACTAAGCACCGCCCCAAGCAGCCAAATCGACGAGCAAGTGAAAACTCACCTTGAGCAATTAAAAGAAAAATTCATAACGGCAATGGACGACGACTTGAATACGTCCATTGCTCTATCTGTTATTTTTGAGTTAGTGCGACTGGCAAACGAACTTATCGAGAAAGTCGGTGTTTCAGCGGAAACACTTAAAGCAGTTGATGAACTTTTAGAAACACTTGCAGGAGATGTGCTCGGCCTTGTTAAGGAAAGCTACGGCCAAACTAATGAAGACGCATATTATAAGCTGTGCAGCACAATTGAGATTTTGCTTGAGCAGCGAAACGGAGCCCGGAGCAGAAAAGATTTTGAAACGGCTGATGCTATACGCGACAAACTCAGCGAAATGGGCGTAATAATAGAGGACAAGCCAGATCAGACTATCTGGAGATGGAAATGAGAATCCTCGGGATAGACCCGGGCCTACAGGTCTGTGGATATGCGTGTCTCGATACCAATGCTGATGAGCACGTACTTTGTGAGGCGGGTGTCATCCGCACTTCGAGCCAATCACCTCTTCAGGCAAAGCTCGATCAGATTGCCGAGGACATCGAATCCCTTTTGAGAAGATTCGTCCCCGAAATTGTGGCAGTGGAACAATTGTACTCTCATTATACACATCCCAGGACAGCAATATTGATGGGACATGCCAGAGGTGTTATACTACAGAAGTGTGCCGAAGCTTCTCTTGAGGTCCGTAGCTTCGGCGCCACTCGCATAAAGAAATCAATTACCGGCAACGGCAGAGCCTCCAAACAGCAGATGCAGAAAACCATTCAAACTCTTTTGTCACTGCCGTGTGTACCAGAGCCGAGCGATGTCGCGGATGCAATTGCTGCGGCGCTATGCTGCGTAAACTCACTTGGAGGTGTCGTTGTGGCGTAGGTATAGAAACAATTGAAATACACGTGCTAAGTTTTTGAACTTTGCCCTTTTAGGTTTGCCTTTTACGATGATCGCAAGAATTGAGGGAAAATTATTAAAGCTTGATAGCGGCACTGCTCTGGTGCAGGTTGGGGCAGTTGCGTATGAGCTAATGCTGCCGAGTTACTGTGTAACTGCGCTATCAGACAAAATTGGCACTGACATCGCGCTATGCACTATGGAGTACTACGAAGGCACGTTGGGTGGTGGAAATCTGATCCCCAGAATGATTGGCTTCCTAAGCCCAGCTGAACGAGATTTCTTCACCAAGTTCATAAGTGTCAAAGGAATGGGCATAAGAAAGGGTCTACGCTCGCTCGGCATACCCATTGCTAACATCGCCGCCGCCATAGAAAACGGCGACGACAAAACTCTACAGGCCCTGGACGGTGTGGGAAAAAGAATGGCTCAGCAGATTATCGCCGAGCTCAAAGGCAAATTGCAGTCCTTCGCAGCAGTGGCTGAGCTGGCTGGAGCCACCGAAGCTATGTTCAAGCCATTCCAGATCGAGGCTCTGGAAATACTCATCGCCTGGGGCGAGAAAAGAAATGAAGCTATGGAGCTTGTCGAGTTAGCCTGTCAGAGGCATCCTGATATAAATTCAGCCGAGGCACTTGTGCCGCTTGTCTACAGGCTAAAACAAGGAGTTGAAGTTTAAAGTAAATGAGTGGATGAGTGGATGAGTGTACAAACATGTTAGGCAAGCTAATGTAACGAGCCTTGCACGCATCCACGTATACACGCATCTACTCATAAACGATTATTATGGCAATAGGAAGAATTATAAGCAGACAGTCACTGAACGAAGCGGAGGAGAATTTCAATATAGCTCTTCGGCCAAGGTTTCTGGACGAGTGTATTGGCCAGTGCAACGTTAAGGCCAAACTTGCAATCGCCATGGAGGCGGCTAAGCAAAGGTCCGAGCCGTTAGAGCATATTCTCCTTTATGGCCCGCCTGGCCTGGGCAAAACTACACTTGCCCACGTCGTTGCGAACGAAATGGGGACACGAATACGCTGCTCATCCGGCCCCGCTCTGGCCAAAGCCGGCGACGTGATGGGCCTGTTGAGCAACATTAACACCGGCGACATACTTTTTATCGATGAGATTCACCGACTGAGCACACCTGTAGAGGAGTTCATCTACCCGGCGATGGAAGAGTTCAAGGTCGACTTCACCGTCGATAGTGGCCTTCATGCCAAGACAATAAACTTCCCACTCAAGCGATTTACATTGATTGGCGCGACCACCCGCGCCGGTCTATTGAGCGCTCCACTACGAAGTAGATTTGGAATGCTATATCATCTGGATTTCTATAACACTGAAGAATTGACGGATATCTTGGCAAGGTCCGCAAAGCTTCTTCAACTCCAGAGCGATGATGGGACACTCGAGTTAATTGCAGGCCGCTCCCGAGGAACGCCTCGCGTTGCAAATCGCCTGCTTAAGCGAGTTCGCGATTACGCCCAGGTAAAAGGATCGGGAACACTGAGCGAAGAGATTGTTGAAAAAGCCTTGAAGATGGAACAGATCGACTCAATTGGCCTGGACGAGCTGGACAGAGCCTTTATAAAAGCACTTGCGAACGTTTATGACGGTGGACCAGCAGGTATTGATGCCATCGCAGCCACTCTCGGAGAGGAAAGAGACACTCTCGAGGATGTCGTCGAACCGTATCTGCTGCAAATCGGTTTTTTGCGCCGAACAAAACGCGGAAGAGAAATGACAAAAGCTGCCTGCCAACATCTGGGACTAAAGCCACACACAGCTAAACA
>CAYNTC010000179.1:0-5302 GCA_964399795.1 uncultured Pirellulales bacterium
TTTAGTTCTGAGTTTTTTGTTGATAGTCCTTCGACAAGCTCAGCCCTTCGACTCCACTCAGGGTGGTGAGCCTGTCGAACCAGATGGTGAGCGAAGTCGAACCAAGTCGAATGGCTGTGGGGATGGCAATAGTTGTTGTTTAGCCCCGACCCTTGTGGTCAGGGGCACCTTTAACGAGTCCGCCATAGGCGGAAAACATCTGGACTGCAACCAACCCCATTCGGCCAACTACTCATCATTCACCAATAACCAATCACCGATTTCCAAATTTTTCTTGCCTTCTCCGACAATCTTAACTCCCATCACTTGACGGGTAGTGTGTACAAGGCTCAGGAACACATTCACTCACGTCTGCTGATACGCGATTACTAGCGATTCCTCATATCACTTAGGCAGTCTTTTCCATGAATCATAAGACAATTGAATACTTGGTCTTCGATTTTCATTAATAACTCATTTAAGCTCTTGGCGAAATCGGCCACATCCTCTTTTTCCCCCCTAAGTGTGAAATCCGGTTTAATAAAACAATCATTTTCTTCATCAAGCATGGGGTCGTTGTCTAAGATATTGTCAATTGTAGAATGTTCTATTTGGTCACGGAGTTTCTGTACTTTTCTAAAACTGTGATGTTCGTCAAATATATCTTGCAAGGCTGACGTTATATTTTTGTTGGGGAATTCCTCGCATAACTTCTTAAAACTAAATGATTTTGGATCATTTGTATATTTATTAAGCTCGTCAGGAAATAATTCAAGCATCATCTCTTCGAGATTATCGATTCGAGAAACATTATTGCTGACTAATGAATAGAAAACGCAGCGAAGTATAGATCTGTTAAAAATATTGTAGTCAAATCCTTGACCAATCAGATTAGATACTGTTGCTGTGTACAATACTTGTTGTACCTCATGTTTCTGGTCATATCTTTTGAAATACTCACAGCAATAGTTTGCATTTTTCCTCCTTGCTAATATTGTATTGCATATATTTCGGATTCTGGGCTTTTTGAAGTCAAACGCCGCTTCTAAACGTTCAATGTTCAACATCAGAACTCCTCCTCTTCGAGTTCTGCTTTATCCTCTTCAATTTTTCTTTTGTTTTCGTTTTTGGCATCTTCAATTAAAGCACGATAGAATTTACTGATAGGCTCTAAAAAATCAGGGTTGTCCTCCAATAGTTTTTCACATTTCTCGATTATGTCTAAACTTAAATCATCGGGTTCTCCAAGTCCTGACATGGCTCTTGTGCCGCTGAAAGGCATAAAGCTTAGCTTACCGTGAATCAAATCTATTGTATCCTTGTCCGGGAGTTGTGATGCCCGAACAAGAAGCTGGTTTAAAAGATCTATATTGTTAAAAAAGAAATTTCTCTCGTAACGCACAAAAATATATGTTACCGCTTTCAGAACATTGTCGTGGAGGTTTAAGTTGTCTAATAAAATACTTTTTGTTGTATCTGAGAATACAGGATCAAGCCAGCGAACTACAGTTGGGCACCAGAAATAAGTTCGCCAGTCGTATTCTCTCATGGCATTCAAGATTTCGATTATGCATTGGGGGTACTCGGAATGAGAAATTAATTCTTTGGGTTTGTCATGAAAACCTTCATTGTAAGGAAAAGGCTGGTCATCTTCCGAGGTCATATTCTGTATTCGCCATAGGAATAAGCCGACGCATTCCAAAGGCTTTTTGGTTATTATATGACTGAGGAAAACGCCGGTGTCATGTTGACTTTCAAGTTTTTTTACATGCTTAATTTTTTCCAAGAGTTGTGAGACTTGAACGTCTGAGAGAATGTCTGGAGAAAGCCAATGAGGATTAAAATTGTCAAGTAGTGCTTCCAGCTTATTAGGATCATCTTGAGTTTCATAATTACATATAACATCGATTACTCTTGAGAGGCCAGCTTTTATTTTTCTGTGATAGCAGACAATTCCTAATCCCCTAATAGTTGCATCGATGACTTCCTGCTCAGAGTCTTTCGACAAGTTTTCAATAAGGTCAACTAATTCATCTTCTGTCAGCCCTTTAAGGCTAGTTAGACTTCGTGCAAGACTTGCTTTATGACAGGTGCTACCTTCTTCGAAGACCTTTATAGATGAATTATATTGCTGATCTTCTGGGCTATATTGTAGCCAAGTGCTTATCATAGATGCGAAATAGCCATCTTTATTCTGCTTAATAATTGTGTCAATTGTTTTAGAGCATAATTTGGGTTTGACTTTTGCACAGGCTTGCAAAAAGGCATAATTCCCATAGGCTATGCCATATTGATCTAATTCAGAGCGGTAGTTTGATAAGAAGTCTAACAGGTTTTCAGGATTGTTGTCGCATTTTTCCCATAATTTTTTTGCCGTGCATTCCTGCATGTCTCGGAAGAGCTTATTTCTTGCTTCAAGGTCATCATCGTAATCCTGTGGCCAATCATGTCTCATGCAATAGAAAATGTCATAGTCAGACTTCATGTCCTCAGATATAACGTCGTCAATATCTATATTGTCTAAAAACTTTTCGGTTTTATCAGATACAAGTTCATAAATACAATTGTTTAAAATCGGGATGTTTTTAGCGATTATCTTTTTGAGCAAGGCGTTCGCAGTCTTAGCTTCTCTTTCGAACTCAATCTTGGCTTTGTTCGGGAGTTTATTACTTCTAAGATAAGGTCTTTTTAGTTTTTGAATTAATCTTTGAGCTATGAAGAATAGCGCGTTGGTTTCGGATTTATCAATAAGGAGTGAATATAATTCAAAAGCATAGCTTCTTGCTGAAACAAGTTTTTCTTTTATATCATCGTTATTGATATCATAAACACAAAACCATGACATTGAGAAGGTTCGCCTGCTGTAGCTATTACTTTCGATTTCCGGTTTTAAAGATGAATCTATGATTTCGCATAATTCATTTTCATGCCCGATGTGTTGTTCAGTAATGATGATTTCCTTGACAGCCTCCATAGCTTCTTTTTGAACCGAAAACCAATTGTTATTGTCAAAAGAAGCCAACTTTTTAAAAGATGAAGATGGATTTTCTGAAAAATCAGCTAAAAATTTTAGATAGCTTTGTCCTGTCGAAATTTCCCATAATTCTAAACATGCTCTTTTGGTAAACTCAGGGCGTCCGCCTAATTTGCCTAATATGCTGATAATTAAATTTGAAATTTGTCTAATTTCATATGACTCAGAACTTTCGCTTTTATCGATTTCAACTTCAATCTCACCTTCAAGTATCTTAGATATAATTCCATATACCTCATTTGGCGAATAATATGCAACTGGCTCTATCGTCTCTAATACAGAGCAAAGATCTTTGTTATCACATTTTTCAGTTTTTTTGTTTATTGATGCCCAGATACCTTCTGCCAATTTAGCTGAACTATGCTGTTCAAGCTCAGAGATGTTTACTAACAGGTTGCGTAAGTGGCTTTTGCCATATCTCTCGAATAGTACATCAATAAAACCAGTTGGTTCATGAGATGAGTTAATAGAATGTTTTAAAAGAATGTAGTCTGCTAATATGTCAGGGATAACCCGCAATCTATTGCCAATTCTAATAATAAAACCATACTTCTGGAAATCATCTAAAATCAATACAAGGTCATGTTTTTCAATATTTAACGACTTGCTTAGCAGATCGATAGTGTTTACTTCATATATCAATGGTGATAAGCCTGCAATCGTCGCCAGAAGCTCTTTTAAGTCAGCTTTTCTATTATCTATTTTTTCAAGATCGATAAGTATCTTTTCCAATACTTGTTCTCTGAATTTGCTGTCTCTTATCAATGCGTTATCTAATTGATCATTTTGAATAAGCTCTGAAGCCATAACTATTACAAGAGTATTGCCACTTGCAGCACGACATATAGCCTCCGCGTACTTTTGTTTTCCGCCATTCAAGATTGATTTTGCAAGTTCTATAGAGTCGTCTGAAGAAAGTTTAGTCAAATTTATTTGTTCAACCAGATTGTACTCTCTCAACGTTTCTTTGATAGAATCAAGTCCACTTGGTCTTGTTGTAATAATAATTTTTATATCAGAAGGGAAACTGTTGATCAGGCTATAGAATAAACTGTCTAATGTTTTCTGTTTATGTGCGTCTTCAATGATTACGCAAGTTTTCTGTGCGGGTAATTCTCTTATGGAGTCGTTATCAAATCCAACTTGCCAAGGTACGAAGCGAAAATTCCAATCTGAGTTATGTAGATTAGCTTTGGAAAATTCATAAATGAGCTTACTTTTACCAATACCTCCAGCAGCATTTATTATAATTATTTTTTGATTTTCATCAGATAAGAAATTATCTAGCAGGGCTAGTTCATTTGTACGACCGATTAATTTTTGATTGTAATTAAAAAGTGAGTCTTTTTTAAACGACCTTACATAAAACTGTGTAAAATCATTAAAAGTCTTTGTTTTATTGGGGATTAGTCCTTTCGTGATTACAAAATTGAATAAAGACGGAAATAAAACACTTGGTATGTCTGCAATGCTCTTAAAAAAATCAACTGTAATTTCTGAAGATTTAACTTCATCTTGAAACTTTTTAACATTTTGATCGGTGGGATCTTTATACAAAAAAGCTAGTGTTTCTATCTCAGCTTCTTTCGCTTTATTAAATTCTAAATGAGTATATGATTTTTGTGTTTTCTCATCAATTGACCCATATTTATCCGTAATTATAAGTAAAACTAAATCTGCATTTTGAACTTCTCGCAAACATAGATCGATTGGTGAGCTAGAATCTGCTACAAAAAATTCCATCCCCAAAGACTCGAATCCAGCTTTTTTTAAAGATATGTGTAGCTTCTCTCTTTCCTTTTTCAAATCCCTGAAAGTAGAGCTAATAAATATTTTCATTAAATAGTCTCCGCATTAAATGCTAGAGGCATCCACTGTTTTTCTCATCATGACATAATTCTCAATTCCCCTTGTATTCCCAATTCTACCCTCTCCTTCTCCAGTTTCAACACAAAATATTCCATACAAAAACAAAAAAGCCCTGTGAGTTACACAGGGCTTTTATCCGCCGCAGGCGGATAAATATCAAGAACAGTTAAGTTTACCCACCATTTTTTGGCGGGGCGAAGATCCCGAGCCCGTTCGACCTCGCTCAGAATGGCGCCTGTGAAATCCACGCTTATACAAATAAGAATCTCTCAGATGAAAAGAATCCCTCAGATAACAAGAATACCTAAGTACCTTAGGCATTAGGACTCATACATTCAGTGTCGAGAATCTGGGATTGACTTTCGAGTATCGAGTATCCAGCCCGCCACAAGCGGTCTTCCGCTTCGCTCCAGCATCGAG
>CAYNTC010000180.1:0-5296 GCA_964399795.1 uncultured Pirellulales bacterium
AAGGAGTTATCGACTGAGTATATTCAAATTCTTGAGCCTTTATGGCGCTGTAGTAGTAGAATATTTGATTGTATTGTTACAAAAATAATTGTAAAAGTTGCACAATTTGAATTTAAATAGACAGGCAGATAAAAAGAGATTCATAGGCGCGATATGCTCGGAGTATTTTTCGGTCAGGGTGAAGTATTAGTAATAGTCGTCATTACCGCCGTAATAGTATTTTTCTTGGCTCGCCGTCGTAAATCCCGATAGAATAGCTAAGTCTCTATATCTTCGGTCCAATTTTTCTCGGTTCTGCGCTGCTTTAGTAAACTTCTGTGTTTCTTCTCCTGCAATCGTTGCTCGCGAGCATACGGAGGCACCTTCGTTTTTTTACGGGCGGGTCTGGTTTTCAACGCCTCTTGGAGCAACTGCTGTAGTCTCTCCGTAGCAGCCTTGCGATTTGCCTTTTGAGTTCGGAACTTCTGTGAGACGACTCTTAGAACGCCATTCTTGTCTGCCCGTGTTGCCAGATGCGAGAGTATGCGTTGTTTCTGCCAATCGGATAAGTTTGGGTTGTTAGATACATTGAAAAACAATGTTATCCGTGTATTGAGCTTATTGACATTCTGCCCGCCAGGTCCGCTGCTACGAGAGGCCTTGAAAACAAGCTCATCTTCAGAAATATAAGTATTTTTAGCTATGCGGATCACTGTCGTAATTTTTCCTGATCGTTTTCTTCAACTACATTGTATGCCTATAACAAACATGATAGTAACCGTATGATTGGCTCGCAACCTTTTAACTTGAATAGGCATCAAAGAACTCGTATTATTTGCAATTAAGCATTGTTTACGGCAAGAAGCAGTAATCCTCGACTTTACAATTTCGGGAGGCAAGAAAATGGAAATGAGACAGCCGATCTCAAAGAAAACGATAACCGCATTACTCGGAATCTTGGGATTCTTCGTACTTATTGCAAGCACTTATTCCGAATCTAAGGCTGCGAATGAAAAAAGCTCCAGACAGGATACCGAGGATCTACGGACAGGGAAGAACTTCATCCAGACTAAGGTCTATAGTGAGCAGGAAGATGAGCAAATCTTGAAGCTATTTGAGGGATTGCGAGTTGCAGATGTTTCCGACGGCATGGATAAAGCAGGTCTGGCCAATATTGGATTGATGTCGCCGGAAGTCCACGCTGCATGGAAAGACACCACACACTTCACACACCGCTTTATCGGCATCGCGGTAACAGTTCGGTATGTACCGACAAATAAACCTCCAACTCAACTAAAGGATGTCGAGGCCTTCGACCGCTGGGTCAACAATTGGTATACCAACCTGTCATCGGAACCATTCACACCTCTTATTCGCAAGGGGACAGCCTTAGTCATTGACGATGCTCCTAATTCTGACGTTGGCTCAATTGGCTCCAACAATATTATGGGCTGGAAGTTACATGGTTGTGTGGGAGTTGTCACTAATGCTACAGCTCGTGATACCGATGAGATCGCTATTGAAAAGGTTCCGCTGTACTTTAGAAAGGTCGGCAGAGGCATTCGGCCTGGCCGAAATGAAATCGAATCGGTCAACCGCCCTATCGTTTGCGGCGGAGCTCTGGTCATGCCGGGTGACGTTATCGTTGCCGATGGTGATGGCGTGATTGCCGTGCCACGCGCACACGCAAAGGAAGTAGCCGAGTACGCTAAAGCAACAATAGAGGGTGACAAAGCCGGCAGACGCAGACTCTACGAAAAGCTGGGCCTACCACTCGATGACTCTGTCAAGTAAGAGCCGGCAACTTATCCTACTAAAAGTGATTGTCACAGATGCACCGAATTTTGTAACGCACAATTGCCTTTCTCTTGAAATCTTGTTATCACGTGCACTTAACTAATTATGGCTGATTCAAACAGAACTTATCGAATCTTCATAAGCGCCATTGACCCCAGCGCTGATTCTCATTGTGCAGATTTGGTAAATGCTTTACAGCAAACGAGTTACAAAATACAATACTTTGGCGTCGGTGGCTCAAAAATGGCCGCTGCAGGCTGCAAGCTACTCCAGATAACCGCAGATCGAGCATCCATAGCGTACAACTCCATCAAACACATCATGCACTTTTACAAACTGTTAAAACGCATAAGTCACTTCTTGCAAAGCAATAGAGTAGATATGGTCATTGTCTGCGATTCGCCGTCTTTCAACTTTCACGTAGCAAAGGCTGCCAAAAAAGCAGGTATACCTACACTATTTTACGTCGCTCCACAGCTATGGGCCTGGGCTGGCTGGCGCATTGGTAAACTACGGAAGTATTGCGATAAGCTTTGTTGTATACTACCCTTCGAACAGAAATGGTTCCACCAAAGAAGTGTTGATACTACCTTCGTTGGCAATCCTCTTTTGAGTCATCTAAAAGCCGACCTGAGTAATCTGAAAAAGAGTTATGCCAAATATGAACCCCAAAAAGCGAAAATAGCGCTTATGCCTGGTTCACGCGCTGCGGAGGTCGAGTTACTCTGGCAGCCGATGCAGCAAATTGCAAAACGCATCAAACAGAAATACAATGACGCAATGTTTGTTACTGTGGCTGTCGATCCTCAGCGACAGCAGCTTTTAAAGTCGACACAGATACCTGGTTTTGAATGCGACTACTCCGTAGATCTCGTTCACAAAACCTCTATGGATTCAGATTTCGCGATTGTGGCTAGCGGCAGCGCGACACTTGAAGCAGCCGCAGCCGGTTGTCCTATGGTTGTGATGTATCAGTCAAGTCGAATCCTATGGCACTTAATAGGTTGGTGGCTGGTTAGGCCGAAATACTTCTCGCTGGTTAACCTTTTAGCAGATAGAGAATTGGTGCCGGAGTTTATGCCGTACTTTAGTTCGATTGAGCCGATTGTACAAACTGTGGAGAAGTTATTGAAAGATAAAGACAAATTGACCGATATTAGCAGCGAACTAATTGATATTACTGAGCCATTAGCTAAGAAAAAGGCGAGCGAAGAAGTAGCAAAGATAGTCGTTGAAATGCTGGTACAGTGAATCACGAAGTGAATAAGCAACAAGTGAACTATGGCAAATTCAAATTTAATGTGATGGATTTGGTAGTGGGTAAACCACAGGTATCAGGGCTTATGAGTAGATGAGTGGATGCGTGAATGCGTAGATGACTCTCTGTGTTATTGCCGTAGGCCGAAGCCGACTCAAAAATAGTCATCGCGAGGATAAAAAGCACAAATTCTTGACAATTCTTCTACAGTGGTTATACTAAGACCTTATTATAAAAGACTTGCGATATAGAAAGGGTGTATGGTACAAGTAACACAGCCTAACGGCAGTAAAATGATTATTGCTGAAGGAACGACCGCAAGACAGTTGGCAGGGCAGATGGGACAGGCCCTTGCGAAAGATGCAGTGGCAGTAAAGATCAATGGCCAGTTGTTGGATTTGTGCACACCTATTACCTCAGATTCCCATGTACAAATCTTGACCCTCAAAGATGAAGAAGGCCTACAGGTAATGCGGCATAGCTGTTCTCATATAATGGCCGAGGCGATTTGTACCATTTGGCCTGCTGCAAAGTTAGTCTACGGCCCAACTGTCGAGGATGGGTTCTACTACGACATTGATCTTGATGAGCCTATCCGACCGGCTGATTTCCAGCGCATCGAAGAGAAAATGCGTGATATCATTAAGGACGATAAGCCGTTTGTTCGCAGCGAAATGAGCAAAGAAGAAGCCCTGCAAAAACTCTCGGATGACAAATACAAGACGGACAACATCAATCGCGCCGACGGTGATGTCATCAGCTTCTATTCCCATGGGGATGGTTTTGAGGATCTCTGCCGTGGACCGCATATACCCAGCACGGGAAAGTGTGGCAGCTTTAAGATAATGTCGGTTGCCGGGGCTTACTGGCATGGTGACCCGACTCAGAAGATGCTTCAGCGAGTTTATGGCACTGCTTGGCCGAGCCAGAAAGAACTCGATGAACATCTCCAGAGGCTCGAAGAAGCGAAAAGGCGCGATCACCGGATACTGGGCAAACAACTGGATCTGTTTAGTTTCAATGAAGCTGGGCCGGGTTTTGCTTTCATTCACCCCAAAGGGATGGTTATCTGGAATGAAATTGTGAACTTCTGGGCAAGCCTCCACGATAAGTACGGTTACGTGGAGGTCAAAACGCCTATCATTCTAAACGAGCAGCTTTGGCACAGAAGTGGCCATTGGGATAATTATAAAGAGAATATGTACTTTACAAGCTTCGACAACGCCAACTATGCGATAAAGCCGATGAACTGTCCGGGCGGTTGTCTTGTTTACAAGGCGCGGCAGCATTCGTATCGCGAATTTCCTATGCGTGTCGCTGAGCTTGGCCTTGTTCATCGGCACGAAGCAAGTGGCGTGATGCACGGCCTGTTTCGAGTCAGACAGTTCACCCAGGATGACGCACATATCTTCTGTACGCCAGCACAAATTGAGGACGAAATAATCGGCGTTATCGATCTTACCATTGAGACGTACAAGGCTTTCGGTTTTGAAGATTACCGCATCGAGCTATCGACCAAGCCCGAAAAGCACATAGGTTCGGATGAAATCTGGAGAATCGCCACGAGCGCTCTTGAAAATGCCCTCAGGCGTAAAGAGATAGAATACAAAGTCAATCCTGGAGATGGCGCATTTTACGGCCCCAAAATAGATTTTCATATAAAAGACTGTCTGAAAAGGTCGTGGCAGCTTGGCACTATTCAGCTTGACTTCTCTATGCCGGAGCGTTTCGGCCTGGTTTACACCAATGAGGATAATACCGAGAAGACTCCAGTTATGATTCATCGGGCGGTCCTGGGTTCGTTCGAGCGGTTTATTGGCATTCTTATTGAACACTATGGCGGCAATCTGCCTCTATGGTTGTCCCCGGAGCATGTGAGAGTTCTTCCGATAAGTGAGAAAACCAACGACTATGCCAAAAGTATTCACGACAGGTTGAAACATTCCAAGCTACGCTCCAACTGTGACTTGTCTGACGAAAAGATCAATGCTAAGATTGCCAAAGCCCATAGCCAGAAAGTTCCTTGCATGTTGGTAGTGGGCCCAAAAGAGGCTCAATCGAACACGGTAAATCTTAGAGCACGAGGCGTAAAACAGAACAAAACAATTGCAGTTGAAGAATTTTTGGCAACGATTCAGAACAAAATTGCCGATAAAGATGTAGAAATTGTGTTTTGAAGTAGAGATCAGGTTCTGATAATTGATAATTATTCAGAAAGGTAAGGTGGTGCGATATAGGTAAACGCGGTTTAAGGATAAACGG
>CAYNTC010000181.1:0-5280 GCA_964399795.1 uncultured Pirellulales bacterium
CTTCGTATTTTAACACAATAAAACAGATTTTTCACTATTAAATGGCGCTGTAGTAATAATATGATAAAGGAATATTCCAATGGGTATAGATTTTAAGGACGAGTACGCTACCCTTCGCCAAGAGATTTTAGAACGTTTTGAGAGGATTCACGATACGGCAAAGTACGGCGTAGGTGCATTTATTGCTTTCCTGTCATACTATTATACAAACCCTGACTTTGACGATTTCACCGCGCTCACAATTTTGCAGTTGCTAATAGCATTGATAGGGCTGACAGCCCTACGATTGTATCATTCTATCTATGGTGTGGGTACATATATTGCGGTTGTTATTGAGGACGGTTCTAATGTGAAGTGGCATCGGATGAGCCGACAGCTCGACCGATACGAAAAGGAGCATAAGAAGTACCGCCGGATTCACAAGCTGCCCTTTCCGCTCGGCAGACGGTGGGGTGAAGATTCTGCCCAGGTTGCTATACTACTGATGGTACTCATATTAGTAGGGTCAAACGCAGTATTTTCCAAAGCAGGCGGTTTCACAAAAATCCAACCGAACTGCACTTCTCAATGGATTTTCTTCATAATGTCGCTGTTTATTTTAGTCGTCAACATTGTAGTTTTCCACCATATGTGGTGGGGAATGCGAAGGTTTGTAACCGATCGCAGTAAAACATGGAAGGAATATCGCGGGCACTTTAGCAAAGATTTCAAGGACGAATACGCAGACTGTAAGACCTAAATCTTGAGTATCCAATGTTCAATATCGGACAGCAGATTTCAGATAAGGAATTAGCACGCTATATCGACCACACACTTCTCGACGCGATGGCAACAGAAGAGCAAATCAGACAGTTATGCCAAGATGCGAAAAGCTACGGCTTTTGTGCGGTATCGGTAAATCCACGATGGGTGGCTTTGGCGGCGGAGCAATTACACGGCAGCAAAGTCAAAGTCGGCGGAGTGGTTAGTCTGCCGCTCGGAGCCGATACAACCAAAATCAAAGTTGCTCAGGCTAAAGAGGCAATATTCGCCGGTGCAGACGAGATAGATATGGTTGCGGACCTGGCCTCAATCGTTGAGGGCGATGCGAGATATCTGCGAGATGAACTTCGGGCTGTGCTAAAGGTTTGCCGGTCGATGAGGCCGGCTGTATTATTGAAAGTTATAATTGAGTCCGCGGCTCTGAATCGGGAGCAAAAAATCTTTGCCTGCGAGATTGCAAACCAAGTAGGAGTCGACTTCATAAAAACCAGCACAGGATTTCACCCTGCTGGTGGTGCAACGGTAGAAGACATAAAACTGATGAAAGAGACGGCTCCAAACTGTAGGATAAAAGCCGCCGGCGGAATACGGACAGTTGAGCAGGTTCTGGAGATGCTCGAAGCCGGCGCAGAAAGAATAGGCACCTCTTGTGGCGTTCAAATCATAGAACAGTTCAAAGCAGGACAGATGAAATGACCATCGGAACGGTCGTCGAAACAGATAGCCCAACAAAATGCACACTACACTATAAAAGACTGTACTCACCTATCGAACTATCAGCTTTGAGCGAGACATTTGCTACCCTCAAGTCATCCTCAATTCTTGGCGGTAATCCTGCACGAACAGACGCTGGCAGATTCAGTTACTGGGCTGCGGAGCCGAGAGAGGTATTTGAATTCCAGGCTGGCCAAAAGAATCCCTTTGAAAAACTGCATAGGGCTCTAAATAAATATAAATTAGAAAACCCCGCGATGAATCGCGGGGCTGAACGCTTAGCCCCCAGGTTTATTCAGAAGTTGCCCGAGGGCATCTTTTGCGGCGGGTGGATAGGATATTTTAGCTATGAGCTCGGCAGGTACATTGAGCGACTGCCCCGGACAACGACAGATGACCTGAAAATGCCCTTGATTCGACTGTGTTTTTACGACCGCGTTATAGCCTATGACCATATAAAAGGTGACCTCTGGTTAATCGCTCTGGAATTGCCGGGTGACTCGGAAAGCCCGGGAGAGAAAATAGCTGCTCTTGAAAAACTGCTTGCTGAGTCCCGAAAAACTGCTCTCTCATCACCTGCCCCTTGTGATATTGAGAACATCGATTTTGCGCAAGTTCGATGCAACATGAATAAAAATTATTACCTGCGGATGATTGAGAAAATAAAGCGGTACATTTACGATGGTGACGTTTACCAGATAAACTTCTCACAGCGATTCGAATGTGATTATACTGCAAAGCCAATAGACCTTTTCCACTGGCAGAACCACTACAATCCGAGTGGTTATGCCGCATATATCGACGCTGGGCGCTTCCATATAGTAAGCGCCTCACCTGAGATGTTTATCACAATCAATAATGGCATGATCCAGACCAAGCCGATAAAGGGCACTCGCCGGCGAATCATCAGCGCCTCACAAGGTGACCGGCAAGCCAGAAATATCAACGAGGCTAACTACACAGAACTGCTTAACAGCGAAAAAGAGCAAGCTGAGCTTAATATGATAGTAGACCTTGAGCGTAACGACGTAGCCAGGATTTGTGAGCCAGGAACAAGAAAGTTATTTCAATCCCGGACCATCGAGACCTATCCAACCGTTTTCCATGCTGTGGCTATGGTTGGTGGCCAACTTCGCAAAGATATCACATTCTGCGATGTTCTAAAAGCAATGTTCCCAGGTGGCTCAATAACTGGTGCCCCCAAGATACGCTCAATGGAAATTATCGATGAAACTGAGCCTACAGTTAGAGCAGTCTACACTGGCAGCATAGGCTATATAAGTTTGGATGGCAATGTGAGCTTGAATATCGCCATAAGAACAATTATTATCAAAAACCAGAAAGCGTACGCTCAGACCGGTGGCGGCATCGTGGCTGATTCCGACCCAGAGGCTGAATGGCAGGAAACAATCACAAAGGCAAGGGCACTAATAGCAGGGATAAATAGCGTATAGCGTGGAGCGGATAGCAGGTAGGGAGCCATGAGAACAAAGTCATTCAGAGACCTCATAGTTTGGCAGAAAAGTTATAAATTGGCGTTAGAAATATATAGAATAACAAAAGACTTTCCAAAATCTGAAGTCTACGGCCTATCTCAGCAAATGAGAAAAGCAGCCGTATCTGTACCATCTAATATAGCTGAAGGCTACGGTAGAAAACATAAGGCAGAGTATAAACAATTCTTATCTATTGCCTATGGTTCATTGCTGGAGGTCGAAACCCAATATTCGTTAGCAACAGACTTAAAGTATGTGGGTAAGTGTGAAATCATAGAAAACCTATTAAAAGAAGTCGGCGCCATGTTATGTTATATAGAATGCTAAATCCTATACGCTAAACGCTGTACGCTGTACGCTAAACACTAAACGCTGTACGCTGTACGCTAAACACTACAATTATGGAAAAGGTTTTCTTAAACGAAAAATTGGTAGATGCTGATAGGGCTTACATATCAGTTACAGATAGCGGCTTTTTGTATGGAGCTGGACTTTTCGAGACGATGCGAAGTCATAATGGCGTGGTTTTCTGCCTTAAGGATCATCTGGATAGATTATTCTTCAGTGCGAACAGCCTCTCGATAAACAATCCTTACAACAAGAAATATCTGACCGAGGCTATATATAGCGTCCTGGATGCTAATAAATTGAGCGATGCCCGTCTTCGCTTGACATTAACTAACGGCCCAATGGCTAAGTCAAACCAAAGGCCAAGACCAACTTTACTAATAACCGCCACTAAGTTGCAGCCTTATCCGCAGGAGTATTACAACAAAGGTGTCATGGTCGTTTTATGTCCATTTAGGCAGAACGTTAGAGAACCGACTTACGGGCACAAAACCACAAGCTATTTCTCACGTATGCTCGCGTTGAATTGGGCACACCAAAGAAGGGCTGCCGAGGCTCTATGGTTCACGGTTGACAATCGTCTGGCTGAAGGTTCTATCAGTAATGTATTTTTAGTTAAGGATTCAGCGCTGTACACTCCACCGATCGAAACGCCAGTGCTCGCAGGTGTCGCCAGAAAGACTGTTTGTCAGATCGCCTTAAGAAATTCTATCAAGTTAGTCGAAAAGAATCTTTATATAAATGATGTTCTTGAGGCTGACGAAATTTTCCTGACAAATGTAATCATGCAGATTCTGCCGGTAATCAGTGTGGAAAGGCACACCGTCGGCGACGGCAAAGTCGGGCCGATTGCTAAAATGTTATATGAGAATTTTAATGAATTTATTGAGGATAATTGCAGGCCAATTCGGTAAAACAGGAAACGAATATCAAAATAGCTGTAATAAAAGTGTGTGAGATGACTCAATATTCATTCAAATCTCATAGCGTAGTTTTAATATATCGGCTAACGAGCTGACGCAAGAGTGTTTATGAACCTTTACTGATTTAATTTGAGTAATGCAGATGAAAGTAAGGGATATAGCAGCAACTATAGAAAATATTGTGCCACTAAAGCTGGCACAAAGTTGGGACAATATAGGATTATTGATCGGTAATCCTGAGCGGGAAGTTAAGAATATCCTGCTGACGATCGATGTAACAACAGACGTTGTTGCCGAAGCCAAAAAGCTCAAAACAGATATGATTGTGAGTTATCACCCTGTAATCTGGGACGGTCTAAAAAAGATTACCTCCGAGGGGCCGAGTTGCACTGTATACAACCTGATCCAAAATGGAATCGCAGTTTTTTCTATGCACACTGCTCTGGATTCTGCCGTCGGTGGTGTTAACGACGGCCTGGCAGAGATAATCGGTATTGAAAATGCCAAACCGATTGGTGATTACGTTGACTATCCTGCCGGTGAAAACTACAAGCTCGTTGTTTTCGTCCCGGTCGAATCTATGGGCAACGTTTCAAATGCCATTTTTGCCGCAGGTGCAGGCTCGATAGGCAACTATAGCAACTGTGGCTTCCAAGCAGAGGGAACAGGGACTTTTTTGCCATTGCAGGGTGCACAACCAGCTATAGGTGAAAAAGGCAAGTTCGAAAAAGTCGCCGAGGTAAGATTTGAAACGATAGTGCCCGAAGAGAATCTCGATAAGGTAGTCGCCGCAATGAAAAAAGCACATCCTTACGAGACACCCGCATTTGATATTTTTAGACTAAGCAATAGTGCAAGCAGGTTCGGCTTAGGCAGAATCGGAAAACTGGCACAACCTCTATTCGTAAACCAGATTATTAATAGAATCAAAAAACATACTGGAGCAAAAGCCTTTGGCATGGTCGGGAAAGAAAAACGGCTTGTGAAGACAGCAGCGGTTTGCGCAGGCTCATGCGGCAAGATTATCAATCAGGTAA
>CAYNTC010000182.1:0-5276 GCA_964399795.1 uncultured Pirellulales bacterium
TGCCCGGCATAAGTGCGATTCTAAAATGTTGGCCTGCGCCCCGGAAAGACCTCATTGTTATCAACTCTTTGAAGCTTTCAGGCGCATCTTTAATATCGAAGTTACGCTGCTCATAAACCAACTGTCCGATCATACCACTGTCACTGCTGACGCCGACACCTGGCTTTATCATACCAGTAAGTCCTTCCTTGACGTCAACTCGCACATCCATTCGATTCGGGTCACCGTCCTCAGGCGTGACAGGCCTGATTATGACTTCCTCAGCCAACACCATTCTTTGTACGTAATACTCCAGCTTTCCATTGCCTTGTTTGGGGGCCATATTAGCATTGTACCACTGACCTGGAGTGAAATCGTACTCATCCAGCACACGGCGGACGATCCTGTCCTGCGTTAGTTCGTTGCCCGTTATGTCGATCCTGCCAATACGAAAGCGCCGGCCCTCAGTTATATTAAATTCAACTATCACTGTGTTGGCATCAGCCTGCTCAGAAAATTTTGGCCGTTGCTCAAGCTGAGCATCTAAAAAGCCCTGCTCATGATAAAGCCTTCTAATGCGCCCGGTTTCCCTATCAACCTCACGCTTGAGATATATCTGCCCCTTGCTTAGCTCCAAACTTTCTCGTAGTTGCTCCTCTGAGAAGAATTCATTGCCTACAAAAATGATTCGTTCAATACGATATGCAGGTCCTTCATCGATCATAAACGTAACATGAACTTTACTATTGTCCTCGGAGAATTCTTTTTTAGCCTCCACCTTGTAATCAAGAAAGCCCTTTTCATAGTAAAATTTTCGTAATTTCTCTATATCTTCCTGCACAGCTTCTTGCGTGTAGTAAAAGGGCCAATAAAACCACTTATTTGTTTTTGTCTTTATGAGCTTTTTAAGCGTCGAGGTTTTTACATGTTCGTTGCCCATGAACTTGACTGAAGCGATTTTGACCCTTGGTCCCTCATCGATTACGTATACTAATCGACCTTGTGGCAGCTTCTCTCGATCGAGAGTCACCTTAACGAATGCAAATCCGATTTTTTGATATACTTCAGCGATAGTAGTTCTACCACCTTCAGCCAGGTATGGGTCTAAGCGTTCACCTGCAACAAAGCCCAGTCTTTGCAACAGAACGTTCTTTTTATATTTCCGATTGCCTATAAACTCAATCGAGCGGATAACCTGGCTGGGCTGTTCTTTGCTCGTGTCACTGTTGCTGTTTACAGAGGATTCATTGGACTCACCATCGGTAGCTGAAGCTTCGACAGGCTGGGGCACATTTTCAGACGAATTCTTTGAGCGCACGGCAAACGCCCGGGCTGAACCCAGCAACAACAATATGCCAAGGATAGAAATAGCATTTCGCATCTGATATCTCACTAATTCTTAATTCAGGTCAGCGCCACCAGAACCCGACTAAAATGGCACCGCTTCCTGCCGAACCTCTGAGGCGTTCTCAAAACGTGTAAACTTTTCTCGAAACGTTAGTTTCACGCTGCCTGTTGGTCCATTACGCTGCTTAGCTATTATAAGCTCGGCAGTATTGTGCCGTTGATAGTTCTCGTCGCCCCGGTGGTAATAGTCTTCGCGGTGCAGCAGCATTACCACATCTGCGTCCTGTTCGATACTGCCGCTTTCGCGAAGGTCGCTCATCCTCGGCCGGTGGTCCTCTCTGCCTTCCGGAGCCCGGTTCAACTGACTCAGTACGACAACTGGAATGTTTAATTCCCTGGCAAGCGCCTTGACATATCTTGAAATAGTGGTGATTTCTTGTTGACGTGACTCAACCTTGCCTGAGCCTAAGTGCATAAGCTGTAGATAGTCTACGATTACGCATCGAATATCGTGAACGCTTTTGAGCCTTCTTGCCTTTGCACGAAGCTCAAGCGGTGTTAGTGACGAAGTATCATCGATATAGATCGGCACTTCAGAAAGATCACCGCAGCTCTTAACCAACTCCTGATAGTGTTCGGTGCTTAGCATACCTTTTCTGACTAATTGGGCGTCAACGGCGCTATAGCTGCACAGAAATCTCTCCGCCAGTTGCTGCATACCCATTTCAAGCGAAAATATCACGACGGGCATTTTTTCTACCAAACCGATATGCTCAGCCATATTTAACGCTAAGCTGGTCTTGCCCATACTCGGTCGTCCGGCGATAATTATCATCTCACCATTCTGCAAACCGCAGGTCAGATCGTCGAGCTCATAATAACCACTCGCCAGGCCCGTGACATGGCTGCCCTCGCGCTTCTCGATAAGCTCATAAGCCCGCGTCACTAGGTCTTTCAACGCAACCGCTGAACCGCTTATTCTCTTGTCAGTGATTGCAAAGATTCTGCGTTCTGCCTCATCAAGTTTTTCATTTGTCTCGCCACTCTGATCGTATGCATCGTTTAGGATTTGACTGGCAGCCTCTATCGTCTCCCGTAGAAGCATCTTGTCCTTGACAATTTCTGTGTAGTACATCACATTCGCTGCCGAAGGTACGGAATTCATTACTTTGCTGAGATACTCGACTCCCCCAACAGCTTCTATTTGATTGCGTTTCTCAAGTTCGTCTCGAAGCAACACCCCATCAATTACCTCGCCCTTCTTTTCGTAAAGGTCAATCAGCGCATCGAATATTAGCTGATGTTCCATACGATAAAATGCGTTGCGATTCAGTTGCTCTACAACATCCCCTATACATTTTGGCCCAATTATCATCGAGCCCAGCACCGCTGCCTCCGCGGCTAACGATTCGGGCATGCTACGATTATTCAAAAATCCTGCTCTCCCTGTACTTGCTGTAACAATTCCGTTGTTACCTGACATAAGTAAATTCGTTCCTTCCAGTTGGCAGCTTGTTTCCAATCCGCCCTTGCGACTAATTGATAATCGGGCATTTTACAAGTCTACCAACCAGTAGTCAAACAGTTGTTCCAATTAACGTAGAGAAACAACTTTGTGAGTATCTGAATTTATCGTATATGAATCCCGCGGCGTATGATGCTAAAAGTCACCTCAGGTCGCTCTTAAATTCTCCAAACTTAGCACCAATGTAGGCCTGGTTATCTGAAACTGTCGCGAAAAACAACTTTCGCCGAAATCGAATAGAAAGCAGGCTTAGCGTATGTTTGCGAATCTTTGAGTTCTGGCTGGCTTTGACGCCCCTTTACGGTATTTTTTGTACGTACAACAAGCTCTGCAATTACTGCTGCCCACGAAAAAATACTTTACATGCGCTGGTATTTGAGGTAACTTATTATCATAAAAGAGGTAAAACATTTAGTGAAATTTTTTTGTTTTTCATCCCGATGGTCTACGCATTTGCTCGATAACTTCAGTATTAAGTAATTCTCAAGACGCATTATGAGCCAGCTTTTACAACAAGTTGACAGTCCCGAAGACTTAAAAAAGCTGCCAGTTGATCAGTTGCCCGAATTGGCCGATGAGATACGCCGATTTATTCTAAGTTCTGTCAGTAAAACCGGCGGGCATCTGGCGAGCAACCTGGGTGTGGTCGAAATCACGCTCGCCCTACACCACGTCTTTGACTTCAAGCGCGACACACTGCTTTGGGATGTCGGCCACCAGTGCTACGCACATAAGATCATCACTGGCAGAAAACGCGAATTCGAGCGACTCCGACAGGCTGGCGGTATAAGCGGTTTTCCCAATCCCGCTGAGAGCGAGTACGACCAATTCGTGGTCGGCCACGCTGGTACCTCGGTCGCGACGGCTATAGGTATGGCCCTGGGCCAACAGTTAAAAAGCAGTGAAGCCAAAGATGAAGGTTCACAGCCTGCGCAAGATGCCAAACATGAGATACGAGATGCAAGCAAAATTGTGGTTGTCATCGGCGATGCAAGTATTGTAAATGGCCCATCTTTTGAAGCGCTAAATAATCTCGGCCTGGTAAAAAGACAGCTTCTCATAGTGCTCAACGATAACTCTATGGCTATCGACCCAACCGTCGGAGCGATGGCGAAATACTTCTCAAAGGTACGCCTCAGCCACACCTATGATGATTTACGCAAGACCACAAGGAACATTCTTGAGCACGTCCCGGGGATTGGAAAAAGTGTTGAGGAGGCGGTCGAGCGAATCAAAAAGAGTATCCGAATGGTCCTTCCCGCAAGCCAGATGTTTGAGAGCTTAAATATCCCGTACTTCGGTCCGGTCGATGGTCACGATGTTGAATCGCTCATTAAATTATTCAAAGCATTAGGCCAGTTGAATCACCCTGCAATACTGCACGCCTACACCACAAAAGGCAAGGGATTCAAGCCCGCTGACAAGGGGCCGAGCAAATTTCATTCGACAGGCCCTTTCAAAATAAACGGCGACACGATTGAGGCAACCAATGTGCCCCGAAGGCGCAGCTTCACACAGGCCTTCGGTGAGTATCTGACAGAGTTGGCTGAAAAAGACGATAGGATCGTTGCTATAACTTCGGCAATGTGCGACGGCACCGGCTTGGTAGAATTCAAAAAAAGGTTCTCCGATAGATTCTATGATGTCGGCATCGCTGAAGGTGCCGCAGTCGATATCGCAGCAGGGCTTGCCAAGAGCGGCCTAAAGCCGGTCGTTTGTATTTATTCTACTTTCTTGCAGCGAAGCTTTGATCAGATATTTCAAGAGGTCGCTCTGCAGGGCCTGCCTGTTGTTTTCTGTTTGGATAGAGCCGGCTTGGTAGGCTCAGATGGCCCTACACATCACGGCCTTATGGACGTCGGTTTCCTGCGGATGTTCCCAAATATGGTCCTGACTGCGCCGGCAAATGACATTGAGCTAAAATCTGCTTTGCAATTTGCTTTGAGTCAGGATAATCCGGTTGTTATCAGGTATCCTAAGGATTTTATTCCAGCTAAGGAATTTGTCAGAGCTGCCTGCACCGAGCCTTTTAAATTGGGAAAGAGCATCGTCGTCCGAAGAGCGAATGCTTCAATCCTGACGATCGTAAGCTATGGCAGCGTTCTATCCGAGGCTCTAAAGGCATCTAAATTACTTGCCAAAGACAAAATCTCGGTTGACGTCATCAACGCGCGGTTTGCTGCTCCTGTTGACAGGAATATAATCTCGCTGCTACAGCACGGTAAACGTCTAATAACCATCGAAGACCACTCACTGGCGTGCGGATTTGGCTCAGCCGTACTTGAACTGGCGGCGGAAGATTCATCTAATAGCGAACATCCACTCGCCATTCGTGTCCTCGGAGCTCCAAAGAAATTTATAGGACACAATAGCCGCAATTCTCAGCTTATGGAGGCCGGTATAACTGCCGATGAGATAGTAAAAG
>CAYNTC010000183.1:0-5238 GCA_964399795.1 uncultured Pirellulales bacterium
TGGGCCAGGTTTTAGCCTGGATATATTACTTTACCCATAGCGGCATGTCCTACTCAATGTCTTTTGTCCAATCGCTGATTCTGATCACTGTAGTGGTAGCGATGGTCATGGCAGTTATAGGCAACAACATCATTACTGCTGTTGGATTAATGGGTGCATTAGCGATCATACGTTTCCGCAACATTATCAAAGACACACGTGATATAGCATTTATCTTCTGTTCTTTGGTAGTTGGCATGGCGGCTGGTTCTCATCGGTATGCCACTGCTATTGTCGGCACCATCGTCTTAAGCTTGATAGCGATATACCTTCACTCGACGGGCTTTGGCACTCATCAGCCTCATAACGGTTTTTTACGGTTCAGCTTGAGGGGCCATATCGGGCCCGACCACCCAATCCCTGTTATTCTTAGACGTTTTTGCGGCAGATTTACTATGATATCTGTACAGGACACAGGCTTCGGCGCCTCAGCCGAATACGCATACCAGCTAATGATACGGAATGTCGCAAAGAATGAACAAATGGTAGCGGCACTGGAGCAGGTTGAGGGTATTGAGAATGTCAGCCTAACAATGCAGGAGCAATTGCTCGAGGTTTAACCTTCAGATGAAAAAAAAAAGCTCCATGCGTTACGAATATAGTCGTTCATATCTACACCATATCGTGCCCGTTCTGGTGTGGTTGGGGGCGGTAGCGGGCGTGGTGGGTCTATTCCACCAACGATCGAAGCGGTTTGAGATCGTGGGCATAGCACAAGGTCAGGTACGCCAGGTTGCTGCAAGCTGTACTGCAAGAGTAACAAGTGTATCGGTCCAGTTGTTCGAGCATGTCAAGGCCGGCCAAACAGTGGCAGTGGTGGATACACTTCTCGACAATGAGCAAGTACTCCAAGCTGAGCTGAAATCCCAGTTGTCGGAGGTGGCCGCCGAGATAGAGCATCTGACGGCTCAGTTGGTGCCGACTCAGGATACGCTTATAGCAGAAGAGGCCGAGAGAAAAATCGACCGAGCATCGGAAATGCGTAGATTCCTGGCGGACGAGGACAACGCTAGACTGAGGAGTCTTGAATTGAAGGCGTTGATTGCTTCGGACCAAATCACGCTTGAAGACCTGGCCATGGAGGTGAAAATTGTTCAGGACCTTGTACAGCAAGAGGCAGCGGCGCCTTATGAACTGCAAAAAGTTAAGGTTCAACATGGTAGCCTGGCGAAGAAGATTGAGGAAAATACGCGGTTGATGGAGCAGGCTGAGCGTGACCTGAAACAGGCAGAGATACGACGCCTTAAGTTCGCTACGCAACATTATCAGCATCCGTCTATAGATAGCGTGGTTGAGGTGATACGTAAACAGATAAAGGTACAGGAAGAACTGATGCGCGGATTGCTGAGTCAGCTTGAGGCACTGAGGTCACGCCAGAAAGTGGAGTTAAAAGCCCCAATTGACGGTGTGGTAGTGCCGATTCCTGTCCGTGCAAATGAGGCTCTTATGCTTAGAGCCGGCGAAGAGGTTCTGGCAAAGCCCGGCGAGGTTGTTGCAGCTGGAGAGCCGATATTGGTGATAGCTGAAACTAAAGCTAGTGAGCTTTTAGCTTATGTTCGTCAGGTTCAGCTTGGTTTGGTACAGGATGAGGCTATGGTCGAGCTTGTCAAGACCAGTGGCTCGCCACAGATAGCAAGAGCACAGGTGACTTCAGTTGGGCCGACGCTTGAGTTGATTCCTCAGCAATTGTGGCGCAATCCTAACATTCCGGAATGGGGCCGACCTGTGTTGATAAAAGTACCGCCAGGTCTGGAGCTTATTCCGGGTGAGGTGATTGGAGTACGAAGTCTGTAGCCGTTATGTTGCGCAGGAAAATTTCAGGTGAGATGGACAGGGATTTAGAAAGTGTGGCGCAAAGACATCAAATTTATGAGACGCTTTTTTTTAATCAGAAAGACGTGTTATTTTCTTCTCTGGACCATGGCCGCCATGTGCATTTTAGGCGGTTGCGAGCAGCATAACTATAAGGCAGACGCTGATGAAAAGGTTTATACAATTATTGATCAAAAATGGAGCGATGATATTGGCACGAAAGCCAATTATAAGATAAGCGACACTCCCCTCTCGCCCAACGATATCCGGATCGATAGATCCATACCTGCCTCCGGCGTACTTACCCTGCCCAGGGCTGTAGCTTTTGCAACAGCCCACAATCGTGACTATCAGAGTCAGAGAGAACTTCTCTATATCAGTGCTTTGGACTTGAGATTGGCACGTCATAAGTTTGAAACGCAGTATTTTGGCGGGCTTAGCGGAGGATATAATGCGGACCGCAACGATCGGGCATGGGGCCTTGAGGCAAATTTAGGTTTCAATAGGCTCTTGAAAACGGGTGCCTTGATAACTACTAAGCTATCTGCTGCGTGGCTTGATATACTTGAAGGTAATATCGAGGGAGGACTGAATTCCATTTTGACTGCGAGTGTGACACAGCCTTTGCTCCGCGGCAGCGACCCGACAGTAGTTTTCGAAGACCTCACGCAAGCTGAGCGGGACACGCTCTACCAGATACGCTCTTTCAATCGCTATCGCAAGACATTTGTAGTCTCAGTTGTCACTCAATATTACCAGCTCCTGGAGCTGGATAAGCTGGCAACCAACGCTGAGGGTAACTACGAGACTCTTTCCTGGTTATATGAGCGTGTCGAGAAGCTAACTAATGCTGGGCGTTTGCCGACGTACGAACTCGACCGGATGCATCAAGAGATGCTAAAAGCTAAGGACGAATATGTTCAGCTCCGCAAAGAATATGAATCGGCGTTGGATTTATTCAAGATTACATTGAGTTTGCCAACCACAACGGAATTTCAACTGGATGCGAGCGTATTAGAAGGACTACGGTCGGCAAACCACTATCCGGAATTTGATGAGACTGAGGCTATAGAGACTGCTTTGTTTCGACGCCTTGATCTAACTAACAGCGCCGATGCGATTCTGGATGCGCAGCGTAAGGTTTATGTAGCTGCAGATGCTTTGCGAGCCGAGTTGAATCTGTCTGGTGGTGTTGATGCTGTCTCCTCGGGAGTGAGTAGCAGACGCACATTACGAGCTGAGGAGAATTACAATCTTGACCTTGAGCTTGGTTTGCCGTTGGATCGTGTCGCTGAGCAAAACATTTATCGCAAAGCGCTAATTACACTGAATCAGCGGCAGCGGGAGTATGAGTTGGTTGCGGACACAGTAAGGCTCCAAGTGCGGCAGGCGTACCGTGACCTTGCCGAAGCTATTGAGCGATATAGGATTCAGTCAGAGGCTCTTGAAACGGCTAAAGAGCGTTTCAGGAAGACCTATCTTTTGATGCAATATGCACGGGCGAGCAGTCGGCGAGTGCTTAATGCCCAACGCGATTTATATGAAGCCCAGAATGAAGCAACTCAAGCGCTGGTGAATTATGCTATTGCGACCTTGAATTTTTACAGAGATGTCGGAGTGCTTCAGGTTCGGCCGGATGGCATGTGGGATAAGAACTTCGATTAAGTGCTTTTCATTCGAGACATTTGTAGGAGGTGGATAAAGATGTGGAAGCTGAGGTTTTGCAGCTGTGTATTTATGGTATTGTTCACATCACAGTATGCGTTTGGTGCTGATATTATTCTTAACGAATATAACGCCGTAAATGCCCAGGAATTCCTCAATGGGGGCGATTCGCAAGCTGATGAGGATGGTGGACGGGCCTCTGACAGCCACTTCGGTCGTATTCAGGGTAACGGCGGTGATTGGTTTGAGTTAATTGTTATCAAGGACCATTTGGATATGCGCAATTGGAAGCTTGATATTTATGTTGACGGTGACATGGACGAAACGCTGGATATAACCGATCATGGTATCTGGGCAGACTTGCGAAGTGGCACAATCATCACGGTTTCAGAAGATGTACCAAGCGATGTGAGTTACAATCCTGCGGCAGGTGACTGGTGGATTAATGTTCAGGCGCATGATGATGCGGATGGAGATTATATTGAGGCTTCCAGTTTTGCCGTTAACGCGAACAATTGGCAACTCGGAATACGGGATTCTGATGGTGGTATTGTATTTGGTCCTGCGGGCGAAGGGATTAGTCCTTCAAGTGGTATAGGCAGTACAGAGGTATTCAGGCTTGAAGATGATCCAAGCGATTCTATAGATGCTAATTCAGAAAGCTATGATGATGGGGATGATTTCAGTACGTTTGGCGCTGCTAACCAGTGGGGTCGTCAAGATTTCACTGACTTGCGAATCGTAGTTGTTGAGCCGACTTCCATATTATTGCTGTATCCGAACGATACAGAAGTGTTCAAGGCTGGAACAACTCAGTCTATTTTATGGCAGAGTGAAGGCCCTATTGAGAGTGTATTGATCGAATATTCGCTCGACAACGGTCGAACTTGGGTTGGGGTCGATCAACCAAACGTTGGTAATACTGGCGGTTATGATTGGCTTGTACCTTTGGTGACTGCCGAGCAGTGCCTTGTTCGTATCAGCAATCTTTCCGATCTTAATGTCTATGATACTAGTGACCAGCCATTTTCGATATACCAGTGTGCCGTGCTCGGTGATGTGACTGGAGACTGTGTTGTAGATATGGCTGATTTTGCATTGATGGCCTCGTACTGGCTTGAATGTGGCAATCCTCACGATCCAGCTTGCACAAATTAGATATGTTCGTGTAGAAACTATCCGGTCAGCATTATCACTTATACTGATTGTGAACAATCAATGCGTTTATTCTTGTCATTTCGAGCGCAGCGAAGCGGAGTCGAGAAATCTGCTTTTTAATAGATTTCTCCACTTCGCCCCTTAGGGGCTTCGGTCGAAATGACAAAGGCGCAAATACCAAGCACAATTAGTATAACTGGACCTCATGCCCTTTAGGTATGACAGGAGCCGGCACATCTATAGTGACGTGTGCTACCTTTAATCAACAAGCTAATTCTTATTCTCTCAAGTGACTTGGGGGTAGATTTAGTCAGCCCATTTTCGTACCTGAGCTGTCTTTTTTACTATTGGTGATGACGGGTGCTTTGTGAATTTTTCTGGCTTTTTTCCGGATATTTGCTTTATTGTATGGTAAAGATGCTAAACAGACGATGTATATCGCAGAGCGATCTGTACAGATAGAGTTTAGTATGGCCGGAATTAGGCAACAAGAATCTTGATGTGTGATCTGTGGATTTTTTAGGAGTGCTCAGCATCGATGTGTAGCGGGAAAGGGCTTTACAA
>CAYNTC010000184.1:0-5185 GCA_964399795.1 uncultured Pirellulales bacterium
ATCCGTCGCGAATCAGCTCTCCGTGGCTGATGTCCCTTGTCCAGGGCGTCACACCCTCTTCGAAGGTGACGTTGTTGATCCCGGCGAAGGGTTTCTGCCACGTGTCTGCATCAGGAACGGGCGTCCATTCGCCGTCGAGGCGGTCGGATGTCCAGGCGCGGTAGTATCGTGCTGGGCCGATGGCCTCGACCAGTGTCAGATAGGTGTCGGTACCTTTGATCTTGTAGGTCATACTTCCTTCGAAAACGTCATTTCGTGGGCCCTCGATGACAACTTCCGGATCGCTCATGCCCTTGGGGAAGTCCTCGATCTTGGTCCGGCTGCGATACACGCGCCCGTTATCACCGGTAAAAAACAGGTAGGCATGCGTGTCATCGCAGATCATCCAATAGTCAATCCAGAGCCGCGGGGCACTAGTCGGCTTAGTATCAAAGAAGTTCTCCGGCTTGGTCCAGGTTTCCGGCTTGGAGAGGTCATCGGCGGTTGAATACTGCGGCGGCTGAGATTGGTAAATCAGGTACCACTTCTTGTGCGGCCGGAAGTAGATGACTTGCGGGGCGCAATGATAGCCTCGCAGGTTCGGATTATTGTCAATGTAATAAGGCTTGGCATTAGCGGCCGCCGCCCAATCCGAAAAACTAAGATAGACCATGCTCCAATTGCCTTGATTATTAGCGGTGGTCGCATAGACGTGCCATTTGTTGTTGTAACGGACGACCGTTGGGTCTTTGACGGACACGAGATTGTGCGTTTCGTCTGAAACCGGCTTGATCAGCACACCAGTTGATTTCCACCGGAGCGGCGTGGCAAAGGGCAGCTTGGGAGCGTCCGCACGTACCGTTGCTGGCTCAGCAGGCTTGGTCTGGGGGGCTGGCTCGGCCGCGGAAGCGAGACGGACGCTGCCAGACAACAGCACCATAGCGGCGAACCACGAGAGAATGGGGTTATTCATAGCAAAATTCCTTTCTATGGGCTTATCAGATCCAGTTATTATTTCACCGGACAACATTCATAGACATTCACGCTTAATGGGGCGAACGTCGGGCTCATGGGAACGGTCTCCGGCGATTAGGCGCCGATTCCGATGTCTGGTCTTCGGCCACCTTCAGTTTTCGTGAAAGAAATTCCTCAATCATCTGTCTGCTTTCCTCGCTATGGAACTCTGGACCCTCGTGCTGGGCGCCGTGAATGGTCTTCATGGTTACTTCCTCGATGCCTGCGTCGATCAACGCCTTGGCCAGAATGACGCTCTGACCAAGCGGAACAAGTTGATCGTTGTCTCCGTGCATGATCAGGAAAGGCGGATCATTCACGTCAATGTAGGTGAGCGGATTGGCGGTGTTGGCCAGTTCAAGCATCTCCTGCACGGGGCCGCCCAAAAGTAGCGATTCGGGCGAATTGGGGGAGTCGTGCTGGATCATGCTGCCAGGAACCGACTGTTGAGCCATGAGTGTAAAGTCAGTGGGGCCGAACCAATCCACGACCGCCTGCACGCGACTGGAAATGTTCGTGTTGCCCAAGTCGCCTTCCATTTCACTCACATCGCCACTGGTTCCGATAAAAGCGGCCAAATGTCCGCCGGACGAATCACCGCCGACTCCAAAGTAATTGGGATCGAGGTTGTACTTGGCCGCGTGGTCACGCAGGAAGCGGATGGCTGCCTTACAGTCGTAAGCCTGTGCCGGCCAAATGGCGTGGGAAGAAAAGCGGTGCTGGATGCTGGCAACAGCAAAACCCTCTTTCACCAGATAAAGCATAGGCGGATTGGCCTGGCTGCCAGCCATCCACGCCCCGCCGTGAATCCAGATCATCAGCGGCAGCGGTTTGTCGGATGGCTGATCAGGCAGGTAAAGGTCCAGGACCTGATTGGGGTGGCCGTTCTCGACGTAGGGAATGTTTCGCTCCACCTTCATACTCTCTGTTGTCTGTGGGAAAAATGGTTGAGCCCCATAGGTATAAAGGACGCTCCCGGACAGCAGCACTACTGAGGCAAATAACTTGAATTTGGTTTTGTTCATCATAAAGTTCCTTTTATTGAAACGACTCACTTCAAGGTCTTGAAACGAATGACCGAAATGGATTGACCCGGGAAGGTGTGTGTCCAGTTGGAGCTTGCATCAGCCACTATGAAACTCTTGGGAACCGTGTGGAACGGATCATCCACGGTATTGATATCGACAAGGTCGCCTGCCATGACCTGACCAGTTACCACTGGTTGGATATTGGCTCCGACCAACTCCACGGTCATGGTTTGATCCACGTCAAAGATATTGACGACCTTCAAGATGATGTCACCGGAGGCATCCTCTTTGCTTGCACATGCGAAGAGAGGCTCATCGGGACTGGGTGGAACGTCCCTACGACCACGACTAAATCGACCAGCGGGGGCCGGTGCGGGCTCCGGAGTGGTTTCGGTGGTCGGTATCGTCTGGGGAACGATTTCGGCAACGGGGAGGACATGGTCGCCCTTGGCATTGAAGAACATCTTTTGCACATAGTACGACGGCGAACCAAAGCTGGTCAGAGTATCGTAGCCGATCAGGTCGGTTCTCCACTGACTGCCGCCTGGATTCACCCGGGTAAACAACGGAGCGTAGCAGGTCATAATGACAATGTCGGCGTTCCGTTCCAAGCCGGTAAGAAACGCGGCATCGGACAAGGCACACTGGAACGAGGGAGTAAGACCCCGATGCACACCGCGTTCCTGGGAAGCCCACTCGCCTTCGAAAATCTTCGGGCCGTTGCGATCGGCATTGTCATATATATGGGCATTGCGGATGGCGGTGTTGGGCGACATATAGTGGTGGTTGTCGATAACATCGTGCGGCACACCTTCACCCGGATTGGTGGTGGCTACCACTTGGATGTTGGGGTATTTGGCCTTGATGGCATTGTAGAACATGGCGAAACGGCCTTGCGGTCCCCGGTAGGTGGCGGCGCCTCTATTGAGGAAGTCCTCATTGCCGATCTCGACGTAGGTGAGCTTGAACGGGGCTGGATGGCCGTCTCTGGCGCGGCGGGCGCCCCACTCTGTGGTCACATCGCCGGTGATGTACTCGATTTCGTCAAGTGCATCTTGAATAAACGGTTTGAGTGCCTCGCCGGTCCTTATATCACGGCCGCCGTCGAGGTGCAGGCCAGCATAAACACCCACAACCGGCTCCATATTCAATTCTTCGCACCATTCGAGGAATTCCAACAGACCAAGGCCGTCCGAAGACCGATAGCCCCAAGGGCTCTGGTGGCCAGGGCGTTCTTCCCACGGTCCAATCATGGTTTTCCAATTGAAACGATTCGCGAAATTGGACCCTTCGATATAATTACCACCCGGGAAACGCAGGAACGCCGGTTGCATATCGTCCAAAAGTTGCATAATATCTGACCGGAATCCGGTGGCGGGACGACCGCCCAGTGCGGCGCCGATGCGTTCCTTGAATACCGGCGGGAAAAGAGACACAAGATTGAAGTTCACCGTGCCCTTTGAACCGGTGGAGATTACAAAACGGGTATCGGCTGTGGGCGTCACCTGCCCGGTTTTCAACGTGACCTTGTAGCGTTGCCATGTGCCGGTGATGGCAGGCACCTTCTCGGAGGCGTAAACAGTTGCGCCATCGTTGGACTCGATGGAGACCGTCAATGGCCCGGAGAAATCATCCGAGGCCTTGGCGTAGAAAGAACACTGATAAGTCCAGTTGGCTTTGACAGGAATGCCCCAATACCCATCATTAGCAATACCCATGCGACCACCATCGGGTACATTGGAAATGGTAAGCTTCAGACTGGTCGTCAAAGCGGTGGTATTAATGTGGTCACCGGTATCGGCTGCGGCGGTGCCTTCAGCGCCCGTGGAGGTCACGAGGAACCAGTGGGGAACACCATTTATCCAGTCGCCGGGAGCTTCCACGATCGGGCCGTGATCGACCGTATCGCCTCCCTCAAATCCTTTATCCGGCTGCCAAACCTGGCCGCTCGAATCCGTAAATGGCTCGCGCTGCCCGGCCCTGATCCGTATTGTCGTTGTGGAAGATGCGGTCTGTGGAATGATTTCAATCGCGTTAATTGCCGGGTTTTCGATCTGATGCGTGAAAACAATGCGGAATTCTCCGTTGGTTACTTCCACGGGCACAGTTTCAACGTAGGCGCGGTAGGGACCACCGGCCTTGGCCCAAATGTCAAAGTCCTTGAACTCATGCCCCTGGACATTGAAGGAAAAAACGCGCTGGCCGGGGCCGGCAATACCTGAATACGTCTCCGCAAAGTAGAGCTTCGCGATATACTTGCCGTTGGGAACCTTGCAGGAGAACACACTCATCGAATAATGCTCGCTCGTAAACAGGCCCGGTTCCTTGGTTCCGGTGACCACAGGAGCCGAACCACTGCCCAGGGGATCCCGGAAAATGCGGTTCTGAATCAATTCGCCATAAAGTCCGCCCTCGTAAGAAAAATTAATCTCCTCGGTCATAATACCATAGAACATGGGTTCGATTTTGGCGCCGGGTTTGTCAACCTGCACGACGATCTTGCCGGTATCGGCGGCGAAAACGGCGTTAGTGTAGAGCATAACCAAAACCAACGCGGCCAGCGATAAAAGGTGCTTGCGGGCAGCACCAGCAAAGAAAGAATTCATAAGTAACTCCTTGTCATAAAGTGTGTTTCTAATGATGTATCCTACAGTTATTTTGAACCGGTTCTTCTCATGGCTATTTCACCGGGAATTCATAGATATTGACGCTGAAGGGAGCGAAAGTCGGGCTCGTAGGGATGGCATCCAGCGTTTGTTCTTCGATCTTGACGCCGGGTTCCTGGCCGACGACCACTGTAACGGTGAGACTCAGCGGGGCCATGCGGCGAAGGGTGCCTTTGCCGAAGAGCTCGGCACCGCGGATTTGGAGGCTCAGGGTTTGGGTGGATTCGGTCGGATTGATGACGGCGACGGTTAGGGCCTTGCGGTCGGCGGTCCAGGCAGCGGCCACGTCCAGGGGGAAAGTATCGCTGCCGGCGTGGACGATGGGCTGTTCGCCGCCGGGGGGTTCCTTGGGTTTGGGTTGCGGAGAGTTGCCTGAAGTCTCCACGGGAATGGTGCCATAGTGGTCGCGGTAGAACTTAAAGAGCATGCCGACGGGATTGAGAACGGCCTGGCCACGGGCGGCGCTGAAAGTGGAGGTGCCAAAGGTGAGGGTGGCAA
>CAYNTC010000185.1:0-5141 GCA_964399795.1 uncultured Pirellulales bacterium
CAACAGCTATATGAGCTACCTACAGGTGTAAATAACAGGGACTTGTGGGATAAATCAAAAAAGGTTGCATCGTGAGGAAACTGTTCCGTGAAATAATCTGCAGAATACTCACTACCAGAGGACACAACTATATTAACGAAAGAGCCAATGATAACCGATTCCCCTGGGCTAGGATTCTGTGCGAGCACATATCCAGCCTCTATAGTGTCACTATGTGCATAAGTAGTGTTACCAACATTTAACATAGCTGCTCTGATTGCCGATTCAGCACTTGCTTGCGGAAGGCCGACTACATCAGGGACAATAACCATTTCGACCTCACCTCTTGCAGTTGCCTCTGGTGTATTGCCATAGCGTCCCATGTTTATTCTTCCACCGTTGGGTTGAGGTTCTAAGCTGTAGTCCGAGGTCGGATCACCGGCATCAATACACAGTGAAGAAGGTAATAAATGATATTCGTCCATGCTTGGATTTGCGAAAAGCGGATTTACGTTGATGTTAGCGGTTCCCATCCAGCCGCCTTCGATATCGCTATATGTTATGGAAATCGCCGAACCATCATCGTTCCATATTTCATCGCCGCCATCCCATAGGATACAATTGGTGACGACAACGTTGCTTGGATTACTCTCTCGCGGTGAAAAACAACCCAGAGCGTTCCCATCGTCTGCTGAGTTCCCGCCAAATGTACAATTGATTACGGTGAAATCAGCATAGTTTTCGCACAGCACCGCGCCGCCGTGGCCACCGGTATTATAAGCAAAGAGACAATTTTTTAGTGTAACACTACCCTCATCGTCGCGCACTGCACCTCCGCGATATCCCGAGTTTCTGAAGAAACTACAGTATGTAAATATTGCATTTCCTCCATCGCTGTTTGTTAAAGCGCCACCACCATGTCCAGCCTCATTATCAGTAAATGTACAGTTGGTGATTACTGCGTTGCTTGCATAGTTTCCTATTGCGCCAGACCATGCCCAAACATAATTGCCGCTGAAGACGCAGTTCGTAAGAACCGTGTTACAGTCGAGATGATTGTGCAGTCCGCCACTACCCCAAACATCCACGTGATTTCCAATGAATGAGCAATTCGTCAGAGTAGGACTACTCAATGTATAGTTGTATATGCCGCCACCGTACAACCTTCCCAGATTTCCGTTGAACGTACAGTCGGTCAGTGTCGGACTACTTCCATGATGGTTATCCATCCCTCCACCGTAGTCAGCAACACCATTTGTGAATGTGCAATTTGCTAACGTTGGGCTGCTGTTGAACCTGTTTGCGATCCCTGCGCCTTGTAAATGTGCCGCATTGCCAATGAAGGCACAATTGTTTAGAGAGGGACTGCTACCATTGACATTGTACATTCCGCCGCCGGCGTTGTCAGATGAGTTTGCAATAAACGTGCAATTGATAATCGTCGGACCGCCACTGTCGTTGTAGATGCCTGCCCCGCAATCGTTTGTTTGTCTGCCTGAAGCGTTGCCCGCGGTAATTGTGAATCCATCCAGTACAGCCGTAGCGTCTGTGCCGCTACCTGTGACTACATGGTAACTATTTTCTGCCCGACTCGTTTCCGTAAGCAACTGCAAAGGGTCACTTACATGTTGGTCATTACCATTGAGGTCTCCGCTGAGTATCGTCTCATATGCTACAATATCGCGGGCATTAGGGTCAGCCTGGCTGAGGCCGGCGTAACCACCCCGTATGGCGACATCGTTGATAAGTTGGAAACTCGCGTCCCGCTCGTTGTGCCAATAACCTGTACCCTGGTCCGGTTTGTAGAGTCCTTGTGCAACTCGAATCTCGTCTCCGTTCGAGGCAACCGCTAAGGCATCTTGTAGGTAAATAAATGCATTTATCCAGCTTGAGCCGTCATTCGCACCGCTGGCGCCGCGGTCAACATAGATTACTTGTCCCACGCATGTAGCGGATGCAATAACAAGCAGGAGTACCGATAAAGATAGAGAACTTCTTGTCTTCATACTCTAGTGTATACTCCTCCTCCGATGAGGTACGTTACAACAAACCCACATTTGTAAACATAGTAGCACAACACTAAAATTTTGTCAAGCGCTTCTGAATGAGCGGCTTAGTGGCTTATCAGTTTCCATTGGACCGATTCATTTTACATCGGCAAAAAATGCCACTCTCTATGCACAAAATGCGCAAAATTTTGGATATTAAGAGCTTGGGACCACTTAATCCTACAGTGCTATTTTAGCTCAAGATTTTCAGGCGACCGGCTGATATTTTCTTTTGGGAGCCCTTATGTGGCAAGGCCTGAAAAAAAGATAACCGCATTGTTACAGTACATCTCGATTATACCGCCGGTGATCTCCACTGTCTTTTGGATGGCGATTTATTCCTGCCTCAAAGCTGGTCGCAAGACCCAGGCCGTTGCAAAGCTGCCGGAATACCCAAATAAATGACACATCGTCCAAAGTGGCGGATTACTCTTGAGTTGTGGGACTGTGCCGTTGCCATATAAGGAAAAAGCTGAGACAATTGGGTAAGATGGGGATTGATTTATCTGCTATACACTGTCGTGCTTTTCAACCTGAAATGGAGTTGTAGGACTAAGCCGAAGACAATATCACTGCTGCTACTGTTGGTCTGATGCACTTCCACCGCGATAACATTATCACCCTCAAGTAAATAATCTGTGGAAATCACAAAGGGACCTTCGTAATCGGCATCACCCACAGTACGGTAGGCTGTCGTTGTATGCTCAATCTCACCCTCAGCCATACCAAGCCGAAGCACTTCATAGCCATTAAGATAAAAAATTGCTCCATCATCAATGACACAATTAAGCTCAAGCTGTGTTACGTCCCAGGCAGCAAAGTCCAGATTAAAGTGAGTGCGGAAATAATAAGTCATCGCACCGAGCGTAAGATTTGTATTCTTTGGCGCTGGCAAATCAGAGTCCTCAACGTATAAAAGCGCAGGTCCGCTCAGCCAGAAAGAATCATCATAATAAGGCTCAATCCAAGTTGCAGGCATAGCCGTGTCCGTCTGCTCATAAGACCAGAGATGGTCGATAGCAACAAGGTTGGTCACGCTAATAATGGCGCCTACTGGATTGCATGTGCTGGGCGTGGGCAGATCGAAGAACTCAAAATTATCTGAGCCATCGGGGGTTCGGCCCTGCGAGACATCGGTCGTCTGTGGGCCATAGATAACTTTGTCAATGGGATTTAGATTAGCATCGAACAAGCCTATCATCTCACCATCGGCAGAGAGTCTGAAAGTTACATGGCCGGGATTGTTGCTGTCATCAGCCGTGAACGTAGCGAAACCTTCGCCTGCGATAAATCTAAGTGGACCAAGTCGAGCCTTACCAGGCTGGGTTACTGGATTGTCGGTAAGGTAAAGACCACTTAAATCCACCGGAAAGACGTTTGGATTGCATAATTCAATAAAGTCGTCCTCAAATAGTACCTGGCCGTTTGTGAACCATTCATTTATCTTAAGCGTATCAGGATCACCGAGCGGCTGAGCAAAATTCTCTGCTGCGAAGGTCGGTACCGTTAGGCGCCAATTGCCATCGTATCCGACCCTGCCGATAGAAAGATCGGGCAACTGCAGACCAAACTCCACCGAATCAAGCAGCACACCACTACTATCATAAAGGTAAAGTCCCTCTCCATTTGCATTGAGGGCAAAGCCAAGATGTATGCCTGGCCCAACCGCATTGGTATCGGCGTAAAGAACCATATACTGGCTAGGCTCAATTGTTGTTCCTGAGGTAAAAACGAACTTACGTGGATCGTTCTTGTCGTCGGTGACGCTCATGCCGGACAGGTCAAGCGCAGCAGGACCATCATAATACAACTCGACAAGATCGGGATAGATTCCATCCTGTTCGAAGAAAGATTCATTCCTTGCTAATATCTCGTTGATGACCAATCGCCAGTAAGAACTATCCACTGTCCAGGTTCGTGATGCGGTGGAATCTTCCTGCCAAATGCCGGCTGAACTCTTGCTAAGAACGTAGACTGTATAAGACTGCCCGTCAACAAGGCCCACAAGCTCAATTGGCATATCTATAGGTTGCTCTTCGCTCCAGGGGCCGTTTGGGTCGTTAAGGCTCCACTTGTAGTGTGTAATGCCAGGCCCACCTACGGTAAGTACAGCCTCGGTGCGGTAGGTGATTTTGCTCGGCTCACCGCAGATAGCAGCACCGCTGGGGACGTACGCTCCCATATTGAGTCCGCAAGGTCCTGTGCCGATTGCCGGTGAAGCCAGCTTTAGATGAAAGTCACCATTTGGATCAACGAAGAGCGGATCAGCATCGATATTACCTTCGCCCAAATAATGGAATTCTGATGGAATTATTGAATGATTAACGGCCAGGTCTGTAGCATCGGTCACCTCGTCAAAAAGAAGTGACATATCCCAGAAAATATTGCCATCCAGATATGCACCAAGGCCTGGACTTGTCGTATGTCCTTGTAGATCAAAATAAAGAGCAGGCATATCCACATCTGCAATCGTATTGTTGACAAAGGTTACAAAAGCATCGTCTTTGATAAACACTACGTGGTCAAAATCATAAAAGATATTGCGGACAACCACATAGTGCGTTGCTCTGCCTGCTGAGATCGCATTGGAATGGCCAACAGCCGTATTATATGAATCTCTATGGAAGTGCATGAAAACATTGCCTTCAATGTGGGCGTCGGCTTCGAGATCGAGTGCATCATCACCACCGCCAAGGAAGACGTTGTTAAGAATTTGCACTATCGGATTCGGGCGCGAGGGACCATCAAAATCGATTAAATCGTTGTGGCCTTTTGTTGTGCCGAAGATGTTGTTTTCGATGACGAACATGCCGTCTTCAGGGATGCCGCCACCCCATATGTGCTCGCTGCGATTGTCGGTGCTCGGTGGCTGATTAGGTTCAAAAATATCTGTGAACACACAGTTACGCACGACCAATGACGAGTTAATCGAGCGGATACGGCGCAGGTCCGTATTATCCAGCGTGACGTACTCAAGTAAAAGATTTGAATTCTCAAGGCCGATTGTACCATCATCTGTTCTTCCATATTCGACTACGGCATACGTTATGCGATTGTCGGTCGAAGAATTGATAAACTGCAGACCGTTCCATGTGCCATCGGTCCAAGGCGTTC
>CAYNTC010000186.1:0-5126 GCA_964399795.1 uncultured Pirellulales bacterium
AAAGAAGATATCGGCCAGCCGCCTGAAAATCTTGAGCTAAAATGGCGTTGTAGTACTAAGTTTGAGAAAAAAACATGTTGACAAAAGTCCGTGCTTTTCGTATATTATTACAGTATTTGTGTGAAAACATACAAATACGGCCCTGAGACATCCGAGTATAGGATGGTTTACAGGGTTATGGCAGGGCTAAAGCCTTCAGGTTGTTTGGCTGGTTTTCGTTGAAAAAGCGGTTGAATACCTGAAAGTGCCCGAAAAGCCATGATTACTGGAATAACGATCAAAACGTTTATCAGGAAAGGATAAGAAAAATGACATCCAAACCTCGCACGTCGGCTCGTTCAACTGACAAATCCAACATCAAGACAGGTGCACAGATTATAGTTGACACGCTTATCGATCAGGGTGTCGATACCATGTTCGGCTATACCGGCGGCGTTATGTTGCCCTTTTTCGACAGGCTATATGACGCGCCGATTCGGGTAATTGTTCCCCGACATGAGCAGGGTGGCTGCCACATGGCTGATGCCTACGCAAGAGCAAGCGGAAAGGTAGGCGTCATGGCTGCTACCAGTGGTCCCGGTGCATGCAATCTCGTTACGGGACTGGCCACGGCAATGATGGACTCTATACCGGTTGTCGCCTTGACCGGGCAGGTTCGTACGGAGCTTATAGGAAATGATGCCTTTCAAGAAGCAGATACCACCGGCATCACACGCCCGGTCACAAAGTACAATTGCATCGTAAAGGATGTCAAAGACCTTGCCCGTACTATTCGAGAAGCGTTTTACATTGCTTCGACCGGTCGGCCCGGGCCTGTTCTGGTTGACATCCCTGTTGATGTTGCCGTTTCTAAGTATAGGGTTGATGGCCCGGTCGAGATGGAACTGCCCGGATATAAAGTCCGCTCGAAAGGACATGCCAGGCAAATAACAACCGCAGCCAAGGCGATAAACCAATCCAAACAGCCGGTGCTCTACGTTGGTGGTGGTGTTATCGCTGCAAATGCAAGTGAAGAACTACGTTCTCTGGCTGAAAAAGCGCATCTACCCGTGACGATGACGCTCTTGGGCCTGGGTAGTTTCGATCAAAGAAAGCCTGAGTCATTGGATATGCTCGGCATGCACGGAGCTGCGTATGCTAATTATGCAGTTCAAGAATGTGACCTCTTGATAGCCGTAGGTGCTCGCTTTGACGATAGGGTTACAGGTAAGCTTGTGACCTTCGCTCCAAAGGCCAAAATAATCCACATTGATATCGATCCTGCAAGCATATCAAAGAATGTTCATGTCGATATTCCTGTCGTGGGTGACGCCAAGGCTATTCTTACCGAGCTTGCCAAACAGGTTGAGTATTGCCCGCGAAAAAGTTGGTTTAAAAAGATTGCTGACTGGAAAAAGAAATATGCATTGCGTTATGATCAGGAAGCTTCGACCATTAAACCGCAGTATGTTATTGAGGAGATTTGCAATCAAACCAAAAACGGAGCTATTATAACCACCGGCGTTGGTCAGAACCAGATGTGGGCTGCCCAGTTTTATAGATTCGTCCGTCCAAGGCAGCTTATAAGCTCCGGCGGATTGGGAACAATGGGTTTTGGTCTACCGGCTGCCATAGGCGCACAGATAGCAAAGCCCGATGACCTGGTTATCGATATTGACGGTGAGCACAGTTTCAATATGACAATGACCGAGCTTGCTACTGCCGTTGAGCACAATTTGCCTATAAAGGTTTGCATCTTGAATAATGGCTACATGGGAATGGTAAGGCAGTGGCAGGAGCTTTTCTATGGTAAACGATATTCTAAAAGTTACTTGTCGAATCCCGACTATGCAACTGTTTCTCGTGCACTCGGAGCTGTTGGTATTACCGTTGACAAAAAGCAAGATGTCCCTGAGGCAATCAATCAAATGCTAACTGAAAAGAAACCTTGTGTTGTTGACTTCCGAATTGACAGGGAAGAGAATGTCTGGCCTATGGTCCCGGCAGGTAAGAGCATTGACGAAATGAGCGGCCTGGATATATTTGAAAGCATGGCATAATACGGCTATTAGCTTGTAGCTGGAGGACAAAGAACTATAAACGAAGGACTAAATTATGAGACACATAATAAGCGCATTGGTCGAAAATAAGCCTGGAGTTCTTGCCCATGTGGCGGGAATGTTCGCTGCGCGGGCGTTCAATATAGATTCGCTTGTGGTCGGCCGGACGGAAGACCCAAATCTCAGCAGAATGACCATCGTCGTCATCGGAGATGACAGGGTTGTTGAGCAGGTGCGAAAACAGTTAGCCAGAATTATTCCTGTCGTTAAAGTGCAGGATTTCGCAGGTCAGCCGGTTGTTGCCAGAGATCTGATGCTTGTCACTATTTCCGCCGCACCGGAAAAACGAGCTGAGATATTCTCCACGATAGAGATGTTCAGAGGCAAAGTTGTAGATATTGGTCAGAAATCTTTGATGGTTGAGGTTAGTGGACCGGAAACCAAGATAGAGGCTTTTATAAATGTTTGTAAGCCTTATGGTATCAAGAGCGTTGCTAGAACCGGAACTATCGCGATGTCCCGGCAGGCAAAGATTGAACCGTAAATACTGACGCAGGTTCGGCTGTACAGATGCTTAACGACATTTAGGTATTGAAATTCACGTATTTTATCGGAATACAGTAACCAGATAAGACCTGCTTTTAAGGCTTAAAATTAACTTTTTAAGCCTAAAACGACCATTGCAGAGGCTGTGAGGCAGGGCTTAGGTTCACCATCGTATAGCCGAGGTTAAAGCAATGGCTTCAAAGGACCAAAGAGTTAATTATCTGTACATAAAGCCACTTACGGCATTTATTTGAGCCACATCTATTGATAGCCCAAAGCTTGCAAGACCGGTGATAGACCTTGTTGCCGAAGTTAGACGTTTCTTGACCGTATATCTGCCAGCATAATTTGGTCTTGTGTGTGCTGCTGAACCTATTAAATTTATAAAAACATCCTATAATAATTTGACAATTGGGTATTTGCGCGGTAAAATATATTTGTTAAAAGAGGGCTGTTAAGGCTTAAAATATCAACAAATTTAATTTCGCAGCACCTGCTGGCAAAGGTGAAAGAGGCAGGGTATATTCCGTACAAGGTGTAGTGAAAGAATCAGCCGTGTATGCGAATTAACTGAACAGCTTAGTATCCATGCGCATCTTAAAAAAGACTAAGTTACCTGTGCCGGCGCTACGGGCAAGCGTTACTGCCCGGTGGTACGGAAAAAGACAAGGCTACTTTCGACCTGCAGTTATCCAAAAAATGGCAGGTTAATGTTTTCCTGAATTAAGCGTGGCCAAATAGTTCTTTTGAAAAGGTGGTCCTTGAAAGCTTGTTGAGCAGGCCTGATTTGAGCCATTTTAGGGCTCCAATATGTAAACGGGCGCAAAGTCTTTGTAAATGTTGTTTTCTGCGATTAGGCCGGTAAAAAGATTGGACTTGAGTTGCGTCAGATGTTAAAATAGAATAGAATTTATAGCGTGCCTATGGACAAAAGAACGAAGCTATCTGTTATCGGGATTACTGGTACGAACGTAATGAATATAGGGATTATTAAAGGCAAAATCTGTTAAGTTTATGAGAAAAACTATTTATTTTATTGAGTTCACACGGTAAGAGGCATACAACAAGGTCGAAAAGTTGGGAGTAAGGTCATGAGTAAAAGAAATGGTTTTACGCTAATTGAACTTCTGGTTGTGATTGCTATCATAGCACTATTGATGGCTATTTTGATGCCAGCTCTACAAAGGGCCAGGGAGCAAGGCAAACGTGCCATGTGCTTAAATAACCTCAGGCAGTTATCGCTTGCGTGGATCATGTACGCTGATGAAAACGAGGGCAAGATTGTCAATGGTATGGGCGGAGTTGACCGTACCGCGGGTGACAGGATAACCGAAAAAGCCTGGGTAGGCCAGTGCTGGGCAGACAATTACACTTCCGGAGGCCAACTGTCCGAGCGTGATCAAAGAATAGCAATCATGGAAGGTGCTTTGTGGGATTACGTTGAGGAGTTGAAGGTTTACCAGTGTCCCACAGGTACACGTGGAGAATTGCTGACCTACGCTATTATGGACTCCATGGATGGTTATGCTAGAGCTGGTACGTTCAGGGGCGATGTAGGCGTGAGAGAAGGCAACACTGTGTTGTGGATTAAGAACAGAAGGGATATTATGCAACCTGTTGCGGCGTACAGGATGGTCTTTATCGATGAAGGCTGGGTGACACCTGATAGCTTCGCTGTTCACTATCAGCAAGAGCTGTGGTGGGATGATCCGCCCGTACGTCACGGCGATGGTGTAACAGTAGCCTTTGCGGATGGCCATAGTGAGTACCATAAGTGGTCAGGTATTGATACGATAAAAATGGGCAGGAATCGTCAACGAGGCCATCCAAGCAATGATGTTCCTCCCGAAACAGATGAGGGCTTCAGGGATCTATATTACGTCCAGAAGACAACGTGGGGCAAATTAGGTTATACGCCACGCGTACCGCCTGATTTTTAACAGAATCTGAATTCTTTTTGATTTTTTGCGGTTCATCTTTATTAGGTGGCTGTTTCCAGCCTGTAGGGCTAATATCGTGGAAAAATCGGGTTTTCGGTTTGCGGCATTTCGCAGAGCGAGAACCTTTTTTATTTTGGGCAAGGAAATAATCTATCTGAGATACTTTCATACCTGCGGGAGAGATATTTGGCACATCGAAAAAAATACAACTTGGTAACAGGAATTGATATTTGGACTCGATTTAGGGCAACTTTGCCAGGCTATATACTACTTATGCCGGTCTTAGTTGTGCGACTTTGCATTTATCAGCGCCGCCAGAAGAATGTGCCTTAATTTATCAACGCTTAGATTATTTAGATAATCATCCGTGAAGTCTAATTTGAATCGGCCTTTGAAATTCTTAATACACCTCTTAAGTTCATCTCTGCTTAATGCGGCAATTGAAGTTGTTGTATGTTCAATGTTTTTGCTTGAAGAGGCCATTACATTGATCCTTAACAAGCATCGTTGTAAATCAATTCGCGCTGTCAATATCGGCAGCCTTATCGAGCTACTTTTGCAGGAAGTCATCCGTTGCTATCGGACAGCCTAAAATCACGCT
>CAYNTC010000187.1:0-5090 GCA_964399795.1 uncultured Pirellulales bacterium
CGGCGGTTTCATAGGTCGACAATCCCTCTCGCCCATTGATTCTCATCAATGAAACCGGTAGTGGTTTTAGGTGCTTGCCAGACACGACATGACTTTGGGAAGAAACATCCGACACATTCTGCACCTCGTCTGCATAAAAGCTGACTACTTTGAAATAGAGTGTCTCTCCTATGTCGGATTCTTTCGGGGTATATATGAAATCTACGTTAAGCGTGCAAAATGACTCGCCAGAAGCATGAGCAACGGGTTTCGTACCGAATAAACCTCTTATGAGATTCGAGACTCTCCAAATACCCTCTGTATCCGATTCGACGCAATCCCGATAGGTAATGATTTCATCGCCCACCCTTATCAGCTTTCTGCTGTTGAAAAAGTCATCATCTGTAATCGCTGTATCTAAATCGGTTACGGTGCCGATATTGACATCAAATGCTTCATCCTTGCAATGTATGACTGTCGTATGTGCCGGCAGACCACTCTGGATCGTTCCTGTGCTGTTTGCCTCGCCACCCGTAATTTCACCTATCGCCAATTTGCCAATAAAATTATATGTTTCATCATCATAAGACAGATAAATATAGAAACCCGTGCATTGCTCACCGCCTGGAACTATTGACAGATATAATTTGTTATCATTGCAGTCTTCACGGAAAAATATAGTGCCATCCTCCAAAGTAATTTCTTCATCGCCAGAGGCCTCCGACTGCTGTATGGGAACATCAGCATCTGGATAGAGATCAGAAACATCCTCGACTGCCGTAATCAATGCCGTGCGGCCGTCTTTTTCCTCACTTACTGACATAACCCGCATCTTTTGGGCTGTGAGCAAATGACCATCGGTAACATCAATTACGTCACCGACTTCCAATAGCATCGACTTGTAACCCAGCTTAAATGTATATTGGCTAAATCTATAAATCTGATCGATGAAAATCCGCCATGCCATCTTGGACGCGAGTTCAGCATTGGTGATTGCCCTGAGGTCCATTATCTTTGTGCGTACTTGGCCAGCTTCCCTCTGGTCGATCTTATCGAATGCAGACACAACTGCCTCCTTATAATTATTACTTCTATTTGTCCATGCGACCTCCAGTCTGTTAAATGTCTCTGAGTATTTTCTTTTTGTTATGTGCATAGGTGGCTCGTCGCCTTCCCTAATAAGGTCATCCTGCGTTATGCTGAGGACGCTTGGCTGTTCTCGATAGCAGTTTAGACCTATCTTACCGCCTATTTCGTAGAAGTATCCCTGAAAATGCGAGCAAATATATGCTATCCAGTCGGTCAGGGGTTTCTGCTCCTTGATTACGAGACTTCCTTTAAGATTATTGGATTCACAATATACAATCGCATCATTAAAATCCTCAGCTATAAGATCGTCATTTTCATATCCTCCGTATTTCTTATTCGTCAACAGACTTTCGATCATAGACGCGAAATTCATGTCCTCATCAACCTCGCCCGAAGCCCCAGCCGGTCTCATGGCAATATCATATATCGAGGACTCATCACCCGTACCGGACGAACAGTCAAGATTCAAATCGAGATCAAACCGAAACATGTTACTGTCCAGCTCCTCGGAATACTCAGAACCCACAAAGACATTCTCCTGATATATGCGTACGCACCAAGCAGATACATTACCAATGTTGTACGATTTCTCAATGTCGAGAGAGTATTTCATGCGAAACACGGACTTACTATTCCAAGGTTCAGAGGCGATGTATATCTTAGTAGCACCATCTACAGATATAGTATCAACACCGTAAACTGGGTGTGGGTAAGCCCCTCCGGATTTGTAATTATTTCCTATCCAAGTCCCACCAAGACTGAACTTCGACAACGCGAAACCATGGGCTACATAGACATTCCCATTCTCATCCACCGCAACATCCCACCCCACACCGCCTTCGCACTGTACATCCTTGTAGCGATTTAGAACAGTACCATCCACATCAATTCTAACAGCAATCCCATAACTGGCGTGCGGCCACTCAGATGTGCACGTCGCAATAATATCTTCTTCATACTCAACCATCTTGTACTGGTGGTGACTCTCCTTGACAAACTTCTTTCTCCAGACTAGCTCACCCTCAGCAGTATACTTGGACATGGAGGAATCATCACTTGCAAGACAGGCATGTGTCACGAAAATCGAGCTATCGCTGTGAACTAAGACGCCATGGCAAGTTTCGTGGACAAAAACCCGACCAGCTTCTCCCCAGGAAGTATTCAAGGTTCCGTTCGAGTAGAAGGAATAAAGATAACCGTCATCACCGATTGCAAGAATTGTACCCGCAGACTGATAGGCAACATCCATAAGTTTCCCACCGTCGGGAATAGTATAATCCCCCTTCTTGTTCAAAAAAGCATCGACAAGAGTTAGTGAAGTCTGCGAACCTCCCGCAAAAGCCAAACTGGAGATTGGAAAGGAGGAAACCTCAAAGACAAAGTTTGATATTACGGGCGAGTTTCCCAAATTATAGCTTTCAAAATACGCGAGACACACGTTACTGTAATCCGCATAATTTTTACCGATCAATCCGGATATGCCCGTATTGTCATTACCATCGAAAGCGTCGAACCCTGAATAGCAATAAAGCGAAGGGTCGCCGAACCAGCCCCAACCCCAATGCGTACCCCTGGATTTCGTAGTTGGTATGCTCTTCTTATTTTCCCAAGCCCTTAATATGGTAGCGGGCCCCTCGCATATCGCAATCAAGAAGCTACGCTTATAGCTTGTCTCATAATAGACCTGCTCATCACCACCCCCGCCTTTACCACCACCTCCAGTTGAGTGCTTTATCTGCATAGCGAGGGGACGACTTGCCCAAATCACGTTACCTGAGAGTCTGGCTTTGCCTAAGACGACAGGCAGGGGGGTGCCCACAGAACTGCTCTGGACTGGATAGTCAGCAATGGAAGGCATTTTTGACTCGTAATCGGCCGGAAATATCAAGCTTCCCAAATAGCTGCCTGCCAGCATACCTATGGTCGTGCCGAATATCCCAAATGCGGGGGCAAGAAGCCATCCGCCCAGCAAGGCCCCTCCGACAGCGAAACCTATTCTACCCAAAGGACTACCCATTTAGTTTATTCTCATCCAATCTATAGAAACCTACGATTCTCTTTGTCCACTGCGAATTCCACAGCTTGCTCGCTTTGCATTTTCTACTTTTCATGTGGCAATGTATGAACAAGCCATCTTCAATAAGTACCCCGACATGAGCGACGCATCTGCCAAAATAGAATAGCACCAAATCCCCGATGTTGGGTCTCGTAATTTCATCAGCCACCTTACTAATTTCCTCAACAATATAGTTATCTGCCTTTGCATGTAGATTCCAATCTATAGGATACTTGCGAAGCTTGTAATTCTTTAGATAACCCAATTCCCTAAGTGAGCCAATGATAAGACCTGTACAGTCGCAGCCCTTACGGGTCATGCCCCTATGTTCATATTTCACGTTAAGGTCTCTCCAAACTTTAACGTTATTACACAATTGTTCCCTCAACTCGCGGGACATACAGAAAACCTCTGAAATTGTGTTTATTGTCAAATTTTTGATTACAAGTCACGCCGCGTAGATCACAACCTGGATACAAATTATAATCATCACCTGCGGTTACTGCATTGACAAACGGCCAAAGAACTGTGACCGTATTTTCGGAATCCAATGCAATAGGACGCTTCTGCCCATTATTATTACCGGAGGTCATTTCAAGCTCACCCAACTCATAGAAAGTGCTATCAGCCGCAGGTGTGCCCTTCACAACTATTTTCTTCGAGCCCAAACCATAGATTTCAAACATAAGATCGTCAACGTGACCTGGATCGTCCCTGACATACCAATCAGCTCCAGAATTATAACTATAAATTGCAGCACCGTTAGAATAAGTCGCATCATAGCTGTCCATTTTGTAATCTACTGCACCAGATGCTATAGAAGCTTCGCAATAAAAGCAGTATTCAACATCGGCGGAAATACCGTAACTATTATCAAGTGTTATTTCGTACCAATCTCCTGATGTTTCTATGGTCAGAGAACTAATATCCAAGGTACCAGACGCCAACAAGGCGCCTGTAGGTTCATGGTTTTCATCGGTGGCATAAACTTTCAAGGTTAGAGTACCTGTAGTGCCAGATGATCGATACATCTTTAATTTAATAGACACAAACTCAAAATCATCATCACTCTTGAAAGTTTCTCCAATATAATAACTTGAGGAATCCTGACTAAAAATACTATCTGCCCCAGTATTGTAGTATTCTTGAATTCCAAATACTGATAAATCCTCATTGTTCGCAAAATTATTCGCATCCGACAATTCAACATACCATGTATAACCAGTTGATGATGTGAGATATGTTGTCTGCACGACTTTTGCTGTATATCCGCTGTCACCACCTTTTACGATGTCCCCCCTTTCGATTTGGTTGTCCAAATCACCACCGTCAAATCCCGTCTTATAAACAGAACCTCTATTACTATCTGTCAATGTTGTTCGGCTTCCGCCTGTCGCCGTCCCTGCATAGGCATAGTTTGCCCTGGTCAGTCCGCACAAATCATCGAATAGGTTATAATTACAACACTCCTCGTAAAGAAATTTTGGAATCTGCACATTTAAATTGGCGAATTTCGATTTTGCTGACAGATTCAAAATCTTTCTGTTAAAATCAATATCAAGAAATCCCTTAAACACGATGAACTCTTCATCCGCCGCATAGCTCGCGTCCCACCTGATTCTCTTGATTGTCAACACAGCCCCCTCAAGAATGTCATTGTTGACATCACTGCTTATATCCGTGCTGATGTTTGACAAAGCGACCGCAACTTCGCCGACCTCGAAGTTGGTGGTGAATGTCACCTCACCGCGTTCCATGGCTACTGGCTCATAGGTATTGTTAGCCTCATCCCAAGTTATCTGCTGATTATGTGTTGTGTATCGATATGTTGTGCCATCGGCAAGCTCCAAAATATACAATTCCGTTATCTTAACCGTTCCCGATGCTATTGCTGCTGCAAATGCAGATGACACGCTTCTCATTCTATTATTTCCTTTATTGGAATGTCACCCATGTTAAAAATCGA
>CAYNTC010000188.1:0-5085 GCA_964399795.1 uncultured Pirellulales bacterium
ATGTACTTACCTTGCAACACTTGGTTTATAAGTTAATGGGACAGTAGTGATATTTAGTTTTGTTTTATGGCAGACGAGGATAAGCTAATAGAACAGATAGTTGACCGCTACGACGCAGAGATTGGGATGCTCATACCCATGATGCAGGACCTGCAGGCCGAATGTGGGTACCTACCTGTGGAGCATTTACGTCGTCTTAGTGTGCAGCTTAAGATACCATTGAGCCGTCTGTACGCTGTGGCGACATTCTATGCCTCATTCCAACTCGCACCAAAAGGTGCGCACGAAGTGACGCTGTGCATGGGCACGGTATGTTACCTTAAGGGTGCACCCAGGATCTCTGAGGCCATCAGCCGGGAATTCCGCGTGGAGCCAGGCGGCACCACCCGTGATCGTCTATTCACCTTCCAGGCTGTTAATTGCATGGGAGCTTGCGCAGTAGCACCGGTAATGGTAGTGGACGGCAAATACTATAACGGTGTCACTCCTGCGTCGGCTCTCGATATTCTTTATGGACTCGCCAAGGATAAGGCAACTGCCGAGAATGAGAACGAAATATGACGTTACTTAGCCACAGGCGCCTGAGCAACTTTATGGATCTGGAACGTATGCGGCAAGAGTTGCTAAGCTTGCGTGTCGTTTTGACAAAGTCCATACATGTCTGTACTGGTCCTGGCTGTGCGGCGAAGGGCTCGGAAAAGTTGTATGAGCTTTTCTGTGAGGCTGTGGAAAATGCTGACGCGGATGTGGAAGTCCAAGCTAAAGGCGTCGGCTGCCATGGGCTGTGTGAGTACGGACCAATTGTTATCGTTCAGCCAGGTGAAATTTTCTATCAACGGGTTGAGGAACCTGATGTGCCGGAGATATTCCGAGAAACCATCCTTAGAGGACGCGTGGTTGATAGACTTTTGTATGAAGATCCGGCCACAGGCAAGAAGGCCAAGAAGGCAGAGGAAATTCCTTTCTACAAGGTCCAGCAGCGAATTGCCTTAGCCTATAACGGCCTGATTGATCCAACGAAAATCACCGAGTACATCGCGCAAGGAGGATACAGTGCTCTTGCAAAGGTTCTATCCTCAATGACGCCCGATGAGGTAATCTCGGAAGTGGAGGTGGCTGGATTAAGAGGCCGTGGCGGTGGGGGCTTCCCCACCGCGCGGAAGTGGCGTTCCTGTCGCGAGGCAAAGGGATCGCCAAAGTATGTCATCTGCAACGGTGATGAAGGAGACCCCGGAGCTTTTATGGACCGTGCAATCATGGAGGGGAATCCTCACTCTGTCATCGAAGGTATGCTCATCGGGGCGTATGCCATCGGCTCGGAGCAGGGATATATCTACGTCCGCAACGAATACCCACTTTCTGTGGAGCGACTAAGAGGAGCAATTGAACAAGCTAAAGAGTTAGGTCTTCTTGGTGAGAGCATTTTGGGTAGTTCATTTTCATTCGATATCAGGATCAATCGCGGGGGTGGGGCATTTGTCTGCGGTGAGTCCACGGCCTTGATGGCCTCGCTGGAAGGACGTCCGGGAGAACCCAGGTCGAAGTATGTCCATACTGTGGAAAGTGGGCTCTGGGAAAAGCCTACAAACCTGAATAACGTAGAAACGTGGGCCAATGTTCCGCATATTATAAACAGGGGTGGCAAATGGTTCGCAGGTACCGGGACAGAAAAGTCCAAAGGAACTAAGGTCTTTAGTCTGGTCGGGAAGATTAGAAATACCGGCCTTGTAGAGGTTCCTATGGGCATCACGCTCAGGCGGATCGTTGACGAGATCGGCGGTGGCATGCGTGACGGCAAGCGTTTTAAGGCGGTGCAAACCGGAGGTCCGTCCGGAGGTTGTATACCTGCTGAGCACCTCGATGCTTGTGTGGATTTCGACGAGTTGACAAAGTTGGGTTCCATGATGGGCTCCGGCGGAATGATAGTAATGGACGAGGATACCTGCATGGTCAACGTCGCGAGGTACTTCACCGAATTTCTCCAGAAGGAGTCATGCGGCAAATGCACTACTTGCCGGGAGGGCTTGGCCCAGATGCTGTATATTCTCGATCGCATAACCAAAGGAGAAGGAGAAGTCGGCGATGTCGAAGAGCTGGGGAACTTGGCAGAACTTTTAGAAGGAACAGCCTTGTGTGCACTGGGTAAAACTGCCGCGAATCCTGTTATGTCTACCATACGTTATTTTCGGGATGAGTACGACGCGCACATTTTAGATAGGCGCTGCCCAGCAAAAGAATGTCGTGGTCTGTTCCGCTATGAGATAGACCCTGAGGCCTGCAAAGGTTGTGGCATTTGTCTGAAAAACTGCCCGGAGGACGCGATAGCCGGCGAAAGAAAAGCCCCACATGTAATTAATCAGGAAAAGTGTACACTCTGCGGAACTTGCTGGGAAAAATGTCCCTTCACCGCAGTACTAAAGGTTTGAGGAAAGGTCAACCAGTGCCTACGGTAACAATAGATGGAAAAAAGGTCGAGGTTGAAAAGGACGCGACCATTCTCGACGCTGCAAAAAAAGCTGGAATTTGGATTCCAACACTTTGCTACCACCAGGCTGTTTCGAGTGATGCATCGTGTCGGCTGTGTATGGTGGAGCTTGACCGCGGCGAGTGGAGGCAACTGGTCACAGCGTGTAATTACCCGGTACGCCGGGATATAGTCGTGCACGCTTCCAGCGAGCGGGCACAGCAGGCTCGTCGTGGCGTAATGGAGCTTTTGCTCGCAAGGGCACCGGAGAGCAAGGAACTAAAGGCGTTAGCCGAGCGCATGGGCGTTATGCAAACGCATTACCCAACGGTCACGGAGAGTCAACGAAATTGCATACTGTGCGGATTATGCGTCCGCGTTTGTGAGCAAATAATTGGGCAGGCAGCTATTGGATTTGCTGGACGCGGCGTGGACCGGACCATAGCGGCGCCTTTTCGGCAGCCTTCCGAAGACTGCATTGGCTGCGGGGCATGCGCTGCCATTTGCCCAGTGGGAACTATAAAAGTCAGGATTCACCAGGACAAACACGAGATAGAGATATCCCCATTTAAGTCGCGGGCGAAGTTACTTGTTTGTCAGGAATGTGGAGAACCCATTGTGAGCACTCAGGTCAGTGAGCAGCTTCTGAGAAAAAGTAAAATTGATTGGGAAGAATTTCGTGAGCGACTGAGGTTTTGTCCGAAATGTAGGAAATCACAAAGTGCTGCACGGCTCGGAGCTGCTACGGTTTACAAAAAGCAATGAATGAATATACCGTAAATCGAGGTCAGGACACGATGGAGTCAACACTTTGCTTGAAATATTAGATGAAGTATGATAAATTGTTAAATTTCAGAATTTTTGCGGTTAACTGATTACTGAGGGATTGTTTATGGACCCGAAAAAGCGAAGTTTCGACAAAGCGGCACAGCAAATGCTCAAACATATGTCTGATGCAGCCATAGAAAACGCCTGGGACAGGTTTGAGCAACAACAGCCTCAATGCGGTTTCGGCAAACTTGGGATATGCTGCCGAAATTGCTCAATGGGACCCTGCCGAATTGATCCCTTTGACCAAGGGCCACAAGCAGGTGTATGCGGAGCTACCGCTGATACGATTGCAACAAGAAACCTGGTGCGAATGATTGCCGGAGGTGCCGCAGCACATTCTGACCATGGCCGTGACATTGCGCACACATTCAAGATGGCGGTTGAGAGCGATACTTGCGATTATATGATCAAGGACGAACTGAAGCTTAGAGAGGTCGCAGCAAGGTATGGTATTAAAGTGGAAGGCAGAGAAACCAAAGATATCGCCAGTGACCTTGCTGATGTGGTATTGGCTGAATTCGGAAAGTCGGATGGAACACTGATCAGTGCGTCGGCTTATCCGCCGCCAGCCAGGCAAAAGGTCTGGCAAGAATTCGGTGTGACTCCTCGTTCGATCGACCGTGAAATAGTCGAGATTATGCACCGAACACATATAGGTGTAGGCTCAGATTACAAGAACCTTATAAAGCAGGGCATTCGGGCTTCTTTGTCCGACGGTTGGGGCGGTTCACTTGTCGCCACGGAGCTTTCGGATATCTTGTTTGGCAGTCCTTGGCCGATCCGGTTCGGTGCCAATCTTGGCGTTCTTGATGCCAAACAGGTCAATATAGTTGTGCACGGTCACGAGCCAACATTGTCAGATATAATCTTGGCGGTATCGCAGGAACCCGAACTGGTAAAAATGGCTGAAGATAAAGGTGCCAAAGGCATCAACATTGTCGGTATGTGTTGCACAGCCAATGAGATATTGATGCGTCACGGCATACCGGTCGCTGGCAATTTCCTGCAGCAGGAACTGGCGGTGATGACCGGCGTGGTGGAGGTTATGCTGGTGGACGTGCAGTGCATTATGCCCTCGCTGGGGTCACTGTCCGGCTGCTTCCATACCAAGCTGATTACCACTTCGCCCAAGTGCAAAATCGCAGGGGCAGAGCATATTGAATTCCACGAGGACAGGGCAGTGGAAATCGCGCGGGAAATCATCAAAATCGCCATCGAGAATTTCGCAAACAGAAAAGGCAAAGGTAAGATTCCGAAGGTAATGGAGCGCGGAATTGCAGGCTTTACCACGGAAAATATCTTTTACCATCTCGGTGGCAGATTTCGTGCCAGCTACCGCCCGCTAAACGACAATATTATCAACGGGCGAATCCGCGGCGCAGCCGGTGTTGTGGGCTGCAATAATCCGAAGCAAGTGCATGATTACGGTCACGTTACCATGATCAAAGAACTCATCAAGAATGATGTTTTAGTGGTGGGCACGGGTTGCAGTGCGATTGCAGCAGGCAAGGCGGGCCTGATGAGACCGGAAGCAGCTGCCAAATACTGCGGCAAGGGGCTGGCCGAGGTCTGTGAAACAGTGGGTATACCGCCGGTGCTTCACGTTGGCTCTTGCGTAGATAACAGCAGGATTTTGACCATTTTGGCAAATGTGGTTGCCGAAGGTGGGCTGGGCGAGGATATTTCAGAATTACCTGTCGCCGGGGCCGCGCCAGAATGGATGTCCGAAAAGGCGGTTTCCATCGGAATGTATTTCGTTGCTTCAGGGGTTTACACCGTTATTGGTGAGC
>CAYNTC010000189.1:0-5077 GCA_964399795.1 uncultured Pirellulales bacterium
AGCACCTGTATCGTTTGGGTCAGCGACGGGCGTGTAATCATCCACATTCCAATCTGCGACGTCACCGGTGTCGGGATCGACGGTAATATATCGGCTGAAGTTGGCTGGAAAAATTCCGAAGCCAGGATTCGCTGCGGTGCTTTCGCCCTTGATGTAGCCTGAGATTGCATCAATTGTACCTGCGTCAACGGTGATGTCTAAGGCGAACGCTCTTGCCTTAGGTCCGTCCGTGACCTCATAGTTGATGCTGACTACACCGCTACCTTCATCTACGGCAGTAATCTTGACTTCAGCTAACGCGACATTAGCTACTAAAACTACTGCAAGTATCACAATCATCTTTCTCATAATGGACCCTTCCTTTCTTCTTTTCTTTTCTTTGCAAATTTACACACTTTGCACGATCTTGGTTTTTTGAAATTTCTATCCTCCTGCGTCGGCAATAAAAATTTGAAATATCCGAATCTAAATAATGCCTTTTATTCTTGTATTGGGCACTCTACCCGGCTCGCAGGAAAAGCCGGTTAAACAAAATGTTCGTTCCCTTTATTTCTCCTTTCCCGCCTATTGGCGAAAAATATGTGTCGGTTTGCAATAAACACAAATTTTTCTTAGAAGTAACCATTATGAAAATATCAAAAATCCCGAAAAAAATCAAGAAAAAAAGGGGGAAAGCCATAATTTTGCACATCCTGGCCTTTTTACCCCACGTTTTTCTCAACTTTGTCGACTCGTAGTCGAGAAAGGGATGCTAGCCCAATCACAAGGTTGGCGAGGCAAAGCTACCTGTAAGGGTGGGAGACAACATCCTACGTAGTTAAGAGGAACTTTGCTCATATTTCGTAGATGCAATGCTTGTAATACCAATTGTGCTTGATATTTGCGCCTTTGTCATTTCGACCATAGGGTTGCGAAGCAACCCGAAGTGGAGAAATCTATTAAAAAGCAGATTTCTCGGCTCCGCTACGCTGCGCTCGAAATGACAAGAATAAGCGCGTTGATTATTCACAATCAGTATAAGAGTGTGAGTATATACGCGGTGGCCTTTATACGTTACGCTTAATCTGGCGCTGTCAGACTGGTCTTGGCTTGACCCTGCTATACAATTTTCTTAGGATTTTTCAGTTCAGAATATGCAATTGTAGTAAGTGTATGTTATTTTTGCGCGTATGGAAAATTTCTTGAAGGGACGCCTTACAGCCGTCAGGCTGTGCCTGCTTGCGACGGTGTTAGTCTTGGTTTCGGTGGGGATAGCCACGATCTATTCGGTGGGTCACCCGGCTGAGCCCAGCCCTACCGAGCAGACAGGCGATTTAGGTGGTTTCTGGAAGAAACAGCTCATCTTTTTGGTGGTGGGTCTGCTTGGATTTGTGGCAGCGAATCTCATCAATTATCGGCGTATCGGCGAAGCAAGCTACTGGATATATGCGGTTGTGTTGCTGATATTGGGCGTTTTACTAGTGAGCAGGTACGTTGTGCCGATTCCTTTTGTGCCCGAGATTAATGGAGCGCACCGATGGATTAGGTTTAAAATAGCAGGTCGGCAACTGCCTGCGATACAGCCATCTGAACTCTGCAAGTTAGCATACATCCTGGCCTTGGCGTGGTATCTGCGGTATCGAAGCAATTACCGTAGTATCCGTTCTCTGGTAGGCCCCTTCGTCTTAACGCTTTTGCCAATGGTTATGATCCTGGCTCAGCCGGATTTAGGTACTGTCATGCTAATGATGCCGGTGTTCTTTGCAATGGTGTTCGTTGCGGGGGCAAAGCTCCGGCACCTGCTATTGGCAATACTTGTTGCGTTTTTAGTCAGCCCGTTATTTTGGTTCAAAATGAAGCCCTATCAGCGAACGAGGATAAGCAGTGTCTTTTTGCAGAGCAGTTGGATTCGCGAAAAGGCTGAGCAGCATCCAACTATCGGCAAGATTCTTGTGGGACGAGAATTCAATGCGCGGCAGTGGAGGAACGATTGGGGTTACCATCTTATTCGTTCCAAATTCGCGGTGGCTTCCGGAGGCGTTAAAGGATGGGGCTTTGGGAAGGGGCCTTTCGTAAAGTACAATTTTCTGCCGGAAAGGCACAACGATTTTGTATTCGCTGTGATTGCACATGAGTGGGGTTTTTGGGGCAGTATCTGCTTTTTAGGGCTTTATGTGATTGTCGCGGGATGTGGTCTGGAGATAGCAGCGAACAACACTGATCCATTCGGTAAGTTACTGGCGACGGGTATTGTGGCAATGTTTTCGGCTGAGGTTCTGACAAATGTGAGTATGACATTGGGACTTATGCCAATTACAGGATTAACTTTGCCGTTTGTAAGCTATGGTGGTTCCAGCTTGGTTGTGAGTATGGTTGCGGTGGGCTTATTGAACAATGTAGGGCGGTGCAGGCCTTTCACTGTGGCACGTAAGACATAAACTGCCCCTTATGCTGTGCCATATTTGAATATGACAGCAGAAAGGAAGCGCGAGTGATAAAGGGCTTCAGGCAAATTGCTTTGCTGACGATGTTCAGCCGGGTCCTGGGGATGCTACGTGATATGGCTTTTGCGTACTTTCTGGGTGCAAGCGGTTTGATGGATGGCTGGGCGATAGCTTTTAAGATTCCTAACCTTGCCAGGCGACTCTTCGGAGAAGGCGCAGCTTCGTCGTCACTTATTCCGGTTTATACCGAAGAGCTACAAAGGGACAAATACCAGGCTGATCGAATGGCATTGACAGTAGCTACCGTTGTATTTGTCCTGCTAACGGGCGTTGTTTTACTCGGTGAAGGTATCATCTGGGGGTACTACCGATTCTTCAGTATTTATACAGGTACTGAGATGAAACTGGCACTGAGCGCGATAATGCTTCCTTACATGATCTTGATTTGTGTTGTGGCGATTCTGGCAGGAGTATTGCATGCCAATAAGCACTTTTTTTGCCCCGCGGCTGCTCCAATTGTGCTGAATGTTTTTATCATCGGCTCTCTTTGCTTTTCTGGGTGGGTCTTTGCAGTGCAGCCACGCATACAGGTTTTTGTAGTCGCGGTCGCTGTTATTTTGGCGGGATGTGTTCAGTTATTGATTCAGATACCTGCGCTTCGGGTGAAAGGGGTTCGCATACGGCCTGCCTGGCAAATAAGGTCCGGCGCTTTCAAGAAGGTCATTGTTCTGATGGGGCCGATGATTATTGGCTTAACAGTGACACAGATAAATACGTTGGCTGACGACTTTATCGCTTTGTGGTTTTCAGGTTCGGCGGAAAAGGGCAGCTTTTTTGTTTTTCTCGATAACCAGATCAGGTATCCCCTCTGGGAGGGAGCGGTGTCGCAGCTTTTCTATTCACAACGGTTGTACCAGTTTCCTTTAGGAGTATTCGGGATTTCTTTGGCTACTGCTGTTTTCCCTGTGATGAGTTCCGAAGCAGCGAGAAGGGATTTCGGCGCATTCTGTCGGACGATATCGCGGGGCTTACGCTGCACAATATTCGTGGCGCTTCCAGCTACAGTTGGACTGGTACTTGTTAGCAGGCCTTTGGTTTCTGTCATATTTGAACGCGGACAGTTCACAGCTAACGATACTTCTATAACGGCAGTAACTCTTAGTTTTTACGCGTTGGGGTTGTGTGGTTATTTCGCGCAGCAGGTTTTGGCTCGGGCGTTTTATTCTTTGCAGGATTCTAAAATGCCGGCACGAAGTGCGATAATTGCAGTTATCGTTAATGTAGTTTTGAATCTCACATTGATCTGGTTTCTGGGGACAGGTGGCCTGGCTGCGGCTACAGCAGTATGTTCATATTTGCAAGTGATAATTCTGGCATTTGTTCTTAGGCGACGACTTAGTGGTTCAATACTGGAAGGGTTGGCGATGGCTTTTGTGAAAACGGCTTTCGCGACACTTTGTATGGCCATTACTGTGGTAGTGGCATTAGGCTTGTTGAAAAGTTCGGCTGATGTGTTTAGACTGCTTCTGGCCGTCCCTTTAGGTGCGGCGGCGTATGTGCTGATGGCTAAACTTTTACACATAGAAATGCTTTCTCTGCTTACAGGGTTTGGAGCTGGCAAAAGGAGCAGGTCTAATACCAAATGTGATTAAAATTTGCGCCTTTGTCATTTCGACCGTAGGGTTGCGAAGCAACCCGAAGTGGAGAAATCTGTTAAAAAGCAGATTTCTCGACTCCGCTTACTCTTCGACCTCGCTCAGGGCTGAAGGCTGAATCGCTCGAAATGACATGAATAAGCGCATTGATTATTCACAATCAGTATATGTGTCTCATTATGGACAATACCCTTGCTTTGATTAGTGTTATTCTGGTAGGGACTGTAAGGAGAGGCAATAAAACTTTTTAGTCGCTAGCTGACTATGACGGTGAATTGACATATCTTGTTTGTTTGGCTAATATCCCTTTTATGTCGATAAAAGAAAAACGAGACAAGAGTCACGAATCACGAGAGACGATTAATATTCTCGGCATTGAGACCAGTTGTGATGAGACGGCTGCGGCGGTAGTAGCGGATGGGCACATTGTTAAATCGTCTGTTATAGCATCGCAAACTAAGCTACATGAAAAGTACGGAGGTGTTGTTCCAGAGATTGCTTCGCGTGCACACATTGAGAACATTTATCCTGTGGTATCGGAGGCTATACAACAGGCGTGCATAACCAAAGACGATATAGATGCAATTGCCGTAGCGAATCAGCCAGGGCTGACCATAGCTCTGGTCGTTGGTGTCACCATGGCCAAGACAATTGCCTTTATGTGGGGCAAACCTCTGATTGCGATCAACCACTTACATGCACATCTGCAATCAGCTATGCTCGACCAGGAGCATCTTCAATTGCCTGCTGTTGCTCTTATTGTATCGGGTGGACATACGTGTCTTTATGAGTGTGAATCGCCGTTGGAGGTGAAGCTTCTTGGTTCGACCATTGATGATGCTGCAGGTGAGGCGTTTGACAAGGTTGCCACTATTCTGAAACTGCCATACCCGGGTGGGCCGAGCATCGAAAAGGCTGCTGAAAATGGCGATCCGAACGCAATCAAATTTCCGCGGTCTATGCTTAGTCGAGACTCGTTAGACTTTTCTTTCAGTGGCG
>CAYNTC010000190.1:0-5055 GCA_964399795.1 uncultured Pirellulales bacterium
GTACAGTTAAAACTCACATACGGAACATCTATAGAAAAGTGCAGGTAAAAAGCAAAATCGCGATGCTTCTGCAGTTTGTTAGCGAGGCGAGAGAATTCTCCAATCAGAACCAACAGAAACCTCCCATCGGAATCTGAGATCAATCAGAGCTAAGTAACTCAAACTGACCGATTTACTAACATTATTATTGATAAGTCTTTTATTTGCAAAGACATATATCGCCTTGTCATTCTGAGTGAAACGAAGTGAAGCGAAGAATCTGGCCAGAGAAAATATGGATTTTCGTAAGCGTTCACGGGAAAACGCATTTTTGTCATTGCCAGCGAAGCGAAGCAATCTAAAATCGTTCGTTTTTGAGATTACTTCGGCCTAAAGGCCTCGCAATGACACAAAAAACCCCTATTTTCTGCGTGAACGGTTACGGATTTTCTTTTGCTAAAGCCGGATGCTTCGCCTTCTCGCCTTTGCGTAGCCGCTTCGGCGGAGCGAGGTCGGCTCAGCATGACAATAAAAACGGTCAGTTTGAGTAAGTAACAAAATTCCCCAGGCGTCGATGGCGGCTATAAATCATTTCTCTATTATCCTCCCTAAGCTTAGATCGTCCTTAACATAGTATTGCAGTGATTTGGACGGTCTGAACATTTTTTTTCTTTAACATACCACATAATCCCACGCATAAATATCTGAATCACTAAAATATACCACTTTTGGGATAGCCCAAAAGAAGTATTCACATTTCTTGCAAATCCGCTTTTTAGTGGATTCCTGCCTTTTGTTTAATCTGATTTTCTAACAGACCATACTCTCCGAACAGCGTTATCAATTTGAACCATAAATTCTTCTGTAAATCCTAATTTTTTGGTTTTTTCTTGACTTCTAACATGCAAAGAGTTAGAATCAATTAACTGATTGGTGCCTCAGGAGGAGGATCACACCATATAGCTTTGTTTTTACGGAGTATTTGTAAAGCTAAATATCTTGGCTGTGCGCGCAAGTGCTCGCTCTTTGTAAACACCATGAGTGCAGCACTTAGTCAGGAGGAGGAGTGGTGTTACGTTACAATAGAAGTTTGCTTGTGCTGCTATTGGTGTCGTTTGTCACAGGAGCGAAAGCAGCACCAACAGCCAAAGTAGAAGACGCTCTGTCATCAAATGTGTTGTTTAACTGCACAGCATATCATTCCATTTATACTTCATCTCCCACGCAGGCGCCCTTAAATTTACATCCTGATACTATCAGTCTTGAAGAAACAATTCAGCGTTTGCCAGCTTTCGGCATCAAATCGATATCCTATTCTTCTCAAGCAAAGTCACTGCCTGCTGTACCGGGAGCGCTGCTGATGGCATTAGCAGGATTTCTTTGTGTTTCCCTTGTCAGGGACCGTAGGATTTGGCTCACAGCAATCTTATGGGTCGCTCATGTGGGTCTTGCAACACTGCCACAGTTTGTTTCGTATTTGAATAGTAAAAAACAGGCTGAACAATTCGTTCATTCGACTTCCATATCCGAACTTAGAGAGCCTATCTTCCTGAAAAGTAGTGCAGTGCACAGAATAGTTGTCGACCTTGTCAAATCCGTGGACACCTTACAATCTGCAATTATACCCGATCAATGTGAATTTTTAACTTTACTGCTCTTATCCGCTGCTCCAAGAGTTGAGCAGATTTGTCATATTTCAGAGTATGTATTTGCACGGTTGCCGCGAGGCCCTCCTGAGGCTGCATAGATAACTAAAAGCAACGTTCTAAATATAAAGGGTCGTTGCGCGCAAGATCCTTTGTAATAGACCGAATTTGTTCTGTTTAACATTTTTAGGAAAAGTAAGGTCATGTATGAGAATGAAAATGAGGATAAAGATTTAGCTTCGATTTTCAAAAGAAAATACTAAAACTTAATTTTGTAGAAAGAGGGAGATGACTATGAAGAGTTTAATAACAATTTGTGCAGTAATGGCTGTTACGTTTTGTTTCTCCGCACCAAGCTGGGCCGCGTATACCATTGACGGTGACCTGACTGATTGGGGTGTTACTCCATTTACTGACTGGGTCCCGGATAGCGCAACAGCTGATTTCTGGGAAACCGATAACATAAATGAGTATTCGGCCAATGGCTACGAGGAAGGATATGACTTTGAAGCTTCGTACTTTGACGATGATTTAGACAATTTGTATTTCGCTGTCGTCACTTCATATAAGATTCCATGGCGCACATATGCCCAGTTTGTCATCGGTGATCTGGGAATTGACCTAAATGATGACTTTAGCGTAACTACGCATGGTGTGGTTAGCGGCCTGGAATATGCTGTCCGGGTGAGTTCAGCCGATCCGGGTGATGTCGTGCAAGATCCCACCTGGTCAGGCACTTTTTACTGGGACGGCTTCTGGTCTGGCGAAGGAATGCAGGGTTCGCCATTGCAAGCAACTGATGGCACCGTGGTTGGCTCAGCAAGCATCGCTTACCAGGCTTACAATTTCGGCGGTGATGAAGATGATACTTATGTCCTTGAGGTAGCGATCGATCGCAGTTTGTTGCCACCGCTTATGATAGGAGACCTCGTGACAAGTCACATGACACATTGGTGCGGAAACGACTCGATAAATCTAACCGGCGTTGTCGACTACATTCCCGCACCGGGCGCCATTTTGCTCGGTAGTATTGGTGTAGGACTAGTCGGCTGGATGAAAAGACGTAGAGCATTATAGGATTAGATTTAAGATTCGTTTATACTTTTGCGAAGGATGGATGTCTTAAATTCATTCTCAAGGAAGAGGAAGGAAAAAATATATATAGACAGTGGAGGATGGTAAAAAGATGAAAAAGTTAATAACAATCTTTGCATTGCTCATACTGACGTTGGCTCCCAAGGCACAATCATCAGCTTATACCTTGGGCAGCGTCGGTAGTACCGCTTTGATGGATGGCTATCCAGCTACTTATCTTACCAAGCTAACTACACCAGATTACTGGCAAAGAGACCCTGCATATGGCGGCTTACCCAGCGGCGGAGTTGCTTATTGTGTACCTACAGCGATGTCAAATTCGATCATGTATTTCGATGACAATGGTTGGGATGATCTTGTTACAAACACTGCCGACCGTAAAAAGGACCAATTTGACTTGATTAATGTCCTCGATAATCCAGAGTACTGCAATACCAACCCAAGTTCGGGTAGTTCAGTCAGCGATTATGTGCCGGGACTTCAGAAGTGGTTTAATGACAGCGCTTATGGCACCAGCCCTGGTTGGACAGTTAACTACCAAGGCCTAAGTTACACTGGTCCAGAATGGACAGGCGATTATGCGCCTACCGAAGCCTGGATTAAGAGTGAACTTTCACGTTGTGAGGACGTGATACTGCGAGTGGGCTGGTACGAACTAGTCAATAATACGCTCTATCGTTTAGGCGGCCACGGAGTCACTTTTGTTGGATATGATGACACAGGTACATCTTATAACCCTGGTGATCTGATTATCCACGACCCCGATGACGGCACTTCCGCAGTTACTCACGACAACTACTCGCTGTCTTCTATTAGCATAAACCTGGGTTCACCGGGTGTATTTGATTTCATGGTTGTTAATAGTTATGGTGGGCCTTTCTACGCGATAATTGATGGAGCCATTGCCGCGAGTCCCATCCCTGCTCCCGGCGCGATTTTGCTGGGCAGCATCGGCGTCGGCCTTATCGGCTGGCTAAGAAGGAGAAGAACATTGTAATTAATTTAATCAGCGGGATAGGGTGATTTCACCCTATCCTAGTCTGTTTGTTAAAAATTGAAACGAATTTATTTGAGGGAGGGTTTTTAATGAAAAAGTTAACGATAATTTTTGTGGTTGGAATTTTGTTAGTTATGAGCGGTTTAGCTCAGGCTCAGCCTCCACTTGCACCTGGAAGCCCAGTCTTCAGCATCGATGATAATCCAACCGCGCCGGTTACGTCGCCCCTTCCTATTGCCCCGATAGGCTTTGGGGCGGAAGACCCCTTCGGGCTCTTAGGCCCACCGGGGTTGGCTCCCTCGCCTTCGTTACCGGCTATTCCGGCTATTGACGGGGATCTGTTGCATCCGGGTGGGGTTGTTGCGCCCGTTCCGCTCATACATCACCCTTCACCCGGGCCAGGTTACCTCAACGCGCTGAGTGAGAACACAGCGGCCTTAGATATGCCGTTGTATCTCGATTTCAGCGTTGACAGGATTACCGTTGGGCTGCCGGGCACAGCAGTCAATGTCGAGGCTGGTTTCAACCAGCAGCCGGCCGATATCTACAGGACCACTCTGACGTTTCCCTCGCCCTCGCAGTATGTCGGCACGCTGCCGGCAGGAGGGGGTTTCGTAGGCCCACTGCCTCATGTTGTTGGTGGTGGAGGCGGAAACGTTCTTGTCATGGACGAGTCCGCTCTCAGCCTCACCGCGATGGGAGCGCCGGGAGTGCTCATACCTCCTGGAGTTCCAGCGATGCCTATCGGCCCGTTCACACACGACAACGTGGATGCCTTTGAGTGGAATGCCCTTGACCTCACGGGCGATCAGATAAACGACAGGTGGATGTATTTCTCGGTTAATCCTGACCAGGCGATCATGACCGCAGGCATCAGTGCCGGCGACTTATTCGACGTCGCACCCGGTACCGGCTACACACCGCCCGTACCCTATGCCGTGGCCCCCATGCTTGGCCTTGATCTTGGCGGAACCGTTTTCAACTTAGATGATCTGGATGCCCTGATCCTTTGGGACCAGGACCTCCTCGGTGGCCCGGCAAATAATGGTCCCGGTGCACAGGCGGGAGTTGACTATGCGCTGTTTAGCCTGTCCTTTGGCTCGGTCAGCCTGGCACAGTGGGGCTTGAGCGCAAACGACATTTTCTTCACCGATTTCAACGGCTCGTTCGCTCTATATGCCAGCGCCGGTGAGTTGGGTCTTTTTGCGGCCGCCGCCTCTGCTGGGCATAATGTCGATGCGCTGGACTGCAATTTCATACCTGCGCCAGGAGCGATTCTGCTGGGCAGCATCGGCGTCGGCTTTGTCGGCTGGTTGCGCAGACGCAGGACTTTATAGT
>CAYNTC010000191.1:0-5036 GCA_964399795.1 uncultured Pirellulales bacterium
TTCATAAGGCAGGACCCAACTCAGTATTGGTGGGTACACCGCCGGTGGAAGCATCGGCCAAGAGAAAAGAAAAAGCACATCGCTGATGAAGCTCCGCCCATCACCACATCTCAAAATGTCACTTTAAAATCAAACCTACACAGTTTATAACAACGGTGGATTCAACTCACAAGCGCAACCAACAAATCCTTAAAGTACCATTCTCAAACTGACTGTTTTTATTGTCATGCTGAGCCGAAAGGCGAAGCATCCGGCTTTAGCAAAAGAAAACCCATATTTTCTCTGGCCAGATTCTTCGCTTCACTTCGTGGAGTTTACCCTTGAGCGGAGCGAAGGGCTCAGAATGACAAGGCGATATACGTCTTTGCAAATTAATACGCCTGAGGCGTATAAAAGACTTATCAATAATAATGTTAGTAAATCGGTCAGTTTGAGTAAATTATAAATCATGGATTTGTCTTAAATCTCTATATCATAAAAAGATGTCTTGCGTAATTGACTTGATGGCAGCATTTTACTATGGTCCCGTGGCCCGCGGATTTTCTTTAGATTCTCTAATCGCCCCACTGTCTGAAGCCTTTCATAAATCAACAGCCAACCACAGTCTTTCTCGGAATCTACTTCACACTTTCCATCCTTAGCTCCTCCACAAGGTCCATTGAGAAGACTTTTAGCACAAAAAGTGATTGGGCATATTCCGCCAGTATTATCTAAAACACAGTCCCCACATGCTTGACATCGTTCATCCGAAGGCCAAAGACCCTGTAATCCACCTAAGAATATTGTATTCGCTGCAGGGTGTACAACCTTGTTTATAGCCTTTGAGACTGCTTGGACACCAATACCACAACTCAGCACCAAAAGAGAATCTGATTTTTGCACCTTATCTATCGCTCTGTACAATCGTGTTTTCACCAGCATCTTATTGCATACCAAATCAATTAAACACATCCCTGTTATATTTTTACCAGCCCTTTCTAATTCATTTTTTATTGCCGAAAGAGCCTCTTTGCCACCAGTTTCGCAGGCTTCGGCACAGCCGTTACAACCCAGCAAAAAGATGTTCTTTTCCTCACCAAGCGATCTTATCACTTCCTCTGTCGGCTTATTTTCTGTCATTAGCATCTTCGATTTCCTTTATAACTATATCTATGATTTCAGGAATTACTCTTTGTACCTCATCTGTTAATTCTAATCCACAATCCATTTTCTCAGGTTCTACACCAATAATAACGATCTCATCCGGAGCATAATTCATCCTATCAGCAGCAACCAATGCGTCGATCAAATCCATTTGGTGTAGGCTAGTGCTTACCCGATGGCTGAATATCCTTTCTAATTTCTCCGGCTCTTTAGCATTTAGCCGAATCCTATAAATTGTTCCCGCCTTTCTGCCAGCTTTTAAAGCGTCGATTATGATTAGCCTCTCAATACTGGGTTCCAACAAAAGCGCATCAAATGCAGCGGTCCCACCATCTACGATATCTACATTCTCAGGTAGAGACACACCCTGCAATTTCCAAGCTACATGAACGCCTATTCCTTCATCCTTGAGCAGAATATTACCAAGACCAAGGACCAAAATGCGCCTATGTCTGGAATCCTTCTTGGGCCTCGTTTCCAAACTGGTATTTGTATTATTCCACATATTAAACGACTCTAAACGCACCTAATTCATTCGATTTTGCATCAAGTAAGTGAACCGAGCAGGCAAGGCAGGGGTCAAACGCCCGCACAATCCGGATAAGTTCAAACGGATTATTTTTATCCTTCACTTTTGTACCCATTATTGCCTGTTCTAATGCCCCGGGTCGGTCTTTATCATCCTTAGGTGAAGCATTCCACGCTGTAGGGGTAATAACCTGATACCGCTCAATCTTCTCATACTTTATGCTTATCCAGTGCCCCACAGCACCTCGCGGCGCTTCAGTCAATCCAGCCCCATTGGCCTGGTCAGGAACCTGCGCTTGAACAATAGCTGGCTCATCAGTTTTTAGTTGCTGCAACCAATCAACCATAGCATCAGCAACTAACTTCGCCTCTAAAGCCCGTGCCGCATGTCGGCCGAGCACTGAAAACAAGGCGTCGACTCCGATACCTACCTGTGCAAGAAGTGAATCAATCAGCTCTTTTGTTTTAGGCTCTGCTAGCACATAATTATTTACCATTCTCGCCAAAGGACCTAATTCGCAGACCTTACTATCGTACCGCGGAGACTTAATAAACGAATAGGCCTGCTTCTTTCTGACATCCGGCTTTGTCTGGCCTTGAGCAGGATTCTTACCCGAGTCAGAATCAGCATACCAAGAATGCCTTACATCCTCGGTGATGTTATCCATAACAAACGACTCAGATTGTAAATCAGGTGAAACAATGCCGGTTCTGAATAAACTACCAGTCGGCAAATCAAAACCCCCATAAGCAAGGAGCCTTCTACAGCCCTTACCAATATCAAAGTAATCATTATAACTTTGAGCTACTGTGACTATATCCGGGATGTAGGCATTATCAATAAAGTCGCGTATCTCATTCAAACGCCACAAAAAATTCGTGATTTTATCTTCGGTAAGTTCCTCAGTAATCCCACCTGGCACAATACCGACACTGTGCGGCATCTTGCCTCCAAAGATTGCAAGCATCTCGTGACATTTACGCCTGATATCCAGTGCCTTTAAGTAATGATCTACCAACTCTGCGTTTGACTCGTTAGATATCCTATAGTCTCCCTGATAGTGTGGCACAAAAGGTGCCAGGTCACCAACAACACTCGCAGCATCAACATAATCCAAAGCAGCAAGATGATAAAAATGCAAGATGTGCGATTGCAGAAAATTTGAGCCAAGGATAAGTGCACGGATTAGCTTGGCGTTGTTGGGAATCTTATTAGTCAAACTAAAAGCATCATCAAGACACAAAGCCGACGCTGTTGCATGAGCGGTGGGACAGACCCCACAGATTCTTTGTGTCAGGCGGTTAGCATCACGAGGGTCCCTACCTTGAAGGATTATCTCGAAGCCCCTAAAAAGCGTTCCGGCACTATTGGCTTCCTTGACAACGCCATTATCAATTGTTACCTCAAGGGCCAAATGACCTTCAATTCTTGTTACCGGGTCGATCTTTATTTTTGTGGCCATACCAATTCCTCGAAAGTAACCTTTTCATACATAGGTGAAGTCCCATCCGGAAAAACCGGTTCAACACAACCCAGACAAGGTGAACCTGCTTTGATACACCAGTTGACACCATTATTCCACTGTCGCAATGGGCAGTCGGCATAAGTATAATGGCCTTTGCAGCCCAGCTTATAAAGGCAGCCATCATCACCTAACTTCTCGGCAAATTTGCCCTCGTCAAAATCCGCCCTTCTCGGGCAGTTCTCATGAATAAGACTGCCATAGAAAAACTTTGGCCGAGCCAGGTCATCCAGATCCAAAGCCTGTGGTCCCGAAAAGAGAATCACAGAAATTGTCCCTGTAAACCACTCAGGGTGCAAGGGACAGCCAGGTAGATTAACCACCGGCGTACCAATTCCATTCTCAGTGAATACTTCTGTCACTCCCTTGCAACCGGTCGGATTGGGCTTGGCTGCAGGAATACCGCCAAAGGTGGCACAGGTACCTATGGCGATCGTTAAAAATGCACTTCGGCCAAGCTCTTGAACACTCTGCTGAATCGTTAAATGTTTGCCGTTTCTTTCGCCAACACTGCCATAAAGGCCATCTTGGGCAGTTGGAATTGCTCCTTCGACAATTAATATATAGCCGCCCTTTCTTTTTTCTTCGGTATCCCTCAGAATCTCAATTACCGGTTCACCCTGACCAGCCATTATTGTCGCATGGAACAGAAGATTAAGCTGTTGGCCTGGCACTAACTCATCAAGCAAAAGATTCTGAATTCGTGGACTAACAGAGTTCAACACAGATATCGAGCAGCCGGTACAGCCCGCCCCCTGCAGCCAGACAATCGGATATTTTCTACTAACCATTTTTTTGTTCACATTTCACTGCCTAATACTTTTTTAAGTTGTGGAAAACCAGTACCAGTCGTGTATTATTCCTACCTCTGCCATTTTTCAAAAGACTACTCTTTTTCGAGCGGAGAAAACTGACCCCCATCAAAGACAAAAATAGGCGAGGTGGTAATATTCTTCAAAGTGCGAGGTTTATTCCATTTTGAATGATTCTTAGGCTTTCTATATGTGTACAGATTTTCTGTCTTTCCGAGTTCTTTCAATCTTTCGAATATAAGTATCCATCCGCAATCACGGTCGGGATTTACTTCACACTTTCTGTCTTTTGCGCCGCCGCAGGGACCATTAAGAAGCCCCTTTGAGCACAATGTCAAAGGACAAAGTCCACCGGTGGTTTCCACAATACATTCGCCACAAAGTGAACAGTACTCGGTTATAAATTCATCAGTTACGGTCTCACCGCCAAAAATGGTATCACAACCGGGGTGAACTTTTGCACCATCGGTTGCGTCTATTACGGTATGGATGCCCTGACCACAGGCAAGAACCAGGAAAGAGTCAGCTTTTTCGGCTTGCTCTTTATGCTCGACGGTAAGCAAATTTTTGGCAAGTGAAAGCTTACAAAGACTTTTGCCGCTTTCGGTTGCTGCTGCACCGACTACGTTTACGCCTTTTGCCCGTAAACGTTTTTCCATTTGCTCGGCTTCCTTCTGGCCTCCTGATCGGCATTTTTCAGCACAGTTGCCGCAGCCAACAATAAAGATTTTCTCGCCTTCTTCTAAAAAGTCGATTATTTCATCCAACGATTTCTGGATAGTAGCGTGCATTCTTTATAGTTCTCCTTATAAGAGTTTACAATCCAGCTTCATCAAGAATGGCCGGTATCTTATCTTCCCAGCCCAAAGCCATCATGTGGATACCGTTACAAGAGTCTTTAATTTCCTTAATAATCCTCACAGCGATTTCAATACCCGTCTGGCCTGACTTCGCTTTTTGTTTATCCTGTTTCAACTGCTCAATCAATTGCTCCGGCACGTTCACGCCGGCAACATTTTCATTCATATAC
>CAYNTC010000192.1:0-5013 GCA_964399795.1 uncultured Pirellulales bacterium
ATCGGCTCGTATGCTGTTATATACCAATCGCGCACTGCGAATTCTATTTTACTCAGCAAATTCCCTTTAATAAGAACGTTTTTATATACGTCCTCAGACACCAATGTACCTATAGCTCTTTGACCATTTTCTGTTTTAACATTTGTAGAAATGCGTACATCATTTTGGAAAATCGTCACTACCCCAACATCCTTACCATCGTATTTCTCGTTCTCATAAATCGTGTCTCTTATTTTATCAACAATGGTATTGTTGTGATTTAAGAGTCTACCTCCATATAATACTCCCAGGATTCTGCCCTCATCGCTTAGAACAGGCGCTGCTGCCATAATGAACATCCCAGAAGTTTCTACCTCTTTATGAGTTGAATTCAATTCCGGTGTTGCGATAACTTTCGTATATGCCCGCTCTGCAAGGTCTTTGCCTTCCCTTATTAGTTTTTCTTTAGATAATATCTCAATGGACGCTATAACATTTTTTTCAGTCAAAACTCTTTTGATCAGTTCATTGTAAGCCTGACTATCTCCCTCTGCCTTCGGATTTGCAGTCCTCAACAAGACAGTCCCTTCAGAATCAGTTAAATTAAAAATATCGAGCGATTCCTTCTGCCTGATCTTTTGGAGTTCTACACTCAATCGTTCTCTATTTAAGACGCCTTCCTTAAGGAAAAACCTGGTAGAAGTGAGGCGGATAACGTCCTGTAAGTCATCTATCCTCCCTTGAAATATCTCACGTGCAGAGTTCAAATCAACTCTGACCTTGTCCTGAATTCTGGGCACGATGCTCTTATCAATCAACTTTATGCCGACAAATGTGGCAAAAAAGCCAGTTATGCCTATAACTGCGAGAAAACTTAGTATTAGTTTTTTCCTGAACGTTATTTTCATTATCTCTTATATACTCCCACCAATAACATCTTCTTTGATCGAGCTGGAAAGTCCAAATTCTAATTTTTATCGTGTTATCACACCTGCGGTGTTTTATGTATGTAAGTTTACTGATTTCATGATACGTGATTTTAATAGATTATTCAACATATCTTCTTATCTGGCGTATACGATCTGCTTTCTGAAGTAACGTCGGCCATGGTCTTTACATCTGATGGCATGTTCGATTTCGTTGGTACATACGGCTGTGTCTGAAAGCATTCCTAATGCCTTTTGATAAATACTCAAGAGAGTAGAAGAATAAGCCTGAGATTTGGTTGTATATAGTAGCTTGACAGGAGTGGACGTGCGAATAGGTTGGTATGGCATCTACTACGAGGGGGTTTGACTGGGCAGTTTTCCACGGGAGTAATACGGGAGTATTTTAAAGCCAAATCCTGATAAACAGTGAGAAAATTGAGCACTTATGGGAACGATTTAAGTGCGGAAATGATAGATGGACAAATCGTAATTTGTTGATTGTCAACGACTTACAAAATTAGCCTGCTTGCGGTTCGAATCCCCCCGCTTCCATCCTGCTTCGCTTGAGCAAAGTCGAGCTACGCAGGATGCCCTAAGTAGCTTCAGCGAAGTAGTGCTTTTTATACCTGCCCCGTCTTAAAAGAAATTAGATAGCAATGAAATACGTATGGCAGTACCTGATGAATCGAAGGTAGTCAAGTACGAGGACCTGCAAGGAGGGATCACCCCACAGAGCTTGTTAACGTTACAAGAAAGTACTTTGCGGATAAAAACATCAAGGTAAAAGTGGAATTTAGCTGGGGTGCCACCGAAGTAAAAGCGGGACTGGTCGATGCAATAGTAGAGCTTACCGAGACGGGCAGATCGTTGAGCGCAAATAATCTGCGGATAATAGATACAGTGATAAACTCGACGACAAGATTGATAGCAAACAAAAAAAATGGAAGGATAATTTTAAGCGTGAAAAAATCGAAAATATTTCAATCTTACTCAACGCTGCAATCGAGGCACGCAGGAAGGTCGGCATAAAAATGAATGTGAAAAAGGGCGACGTGGGCGAGATACTAAAGGTGCTCCCTGCTGAAAAAAGCCCTACTGTTTCGAGTCTGGCAGATTCTGACTATGTAGCTATAGAAGTGATTATCAACGATAATATTGAATGTTCATTAGTTCCAACTCTTAAAAGAGCGGGTGCTTCCGGCATAATCACCTATCCCTTAAATAAGGTCATACACTGATGTAGCAGCATGGGCACAATATAGGTTTGCAGTAAAAAAAGGCCCGGGCGTATAATACGTACAGCCTTTTCAATTTCTTTGTTGGGCGTTTGCCTTATAGCGTTCTGCGTCTTCGCAACCAGGTGACATAATACACTCCAATAGAAGTCAGCAGCATAGCGCCAGGTACAGGTATAGGTATAAGACGGACGTTGTCAACGCCAAGAATCGACTCGGAAGCTCCATTTTCATCGAATGTAAAAAACGCTAAACGGTACGTGCTGATTTCTGGCAACACAATAGAATACGTTCTCCAGTCCAAATTTTCATAGTCATCCAGCCAGGGTCCGGGGAAATGGTTAGCTATGACCTGGTCTGCTATGTGTGGACCGCCCTCCCACTGCAAATTATAAAAGGCCGAATCATAGTTGTCAACGAAATCTCCGAAGTCAAAGAAAACGTCGAACATCAATGTATCTCCAGCCACTGCATCGAAGCTTTGGTAGATCTTCGAGTAATCCAATCCTTGGCTATTAGTGCTCCAAAGTGAGGCAAAGTAATTACCCTCGGTTGGCAACCAATAATCGCCGGGTGGCACCGTGAGTACTAAGTCACGTGCTGGTTCTGAATTGGCAGCATACGCATACGCTGTCCCAAGGCCGACATCCCATCCCGTCAGGTCGCCAGTCTCAAAACCTCCGTTTGTGATGCCCCCCCTTGCCATTGTGAACCAACAAAGTACTATGACTATTCCCAAGACAATCTCAATGTATTTACGTTTCTCCATAATATCATCCTTTCAAAAAAGGCCTTATCACCCAAGAAACGAAATTTATGTCAGGGATTCACTCCGTAATTGTAAAAGATTTCCAGGCCGCTCCTCATAGTTGCTTTATATTCTTATAGATATTAAACCAATTTTCAACAACCTGTCAAGTTAAATATATGGCAAAGACGAAAAGTCAAGGAAATTATCATTCACGCGATTACCGTTTTTAGAAGCAGTTGTTAAAAACGCTTTTTAGAGACTCCAAACCGCGGCTTTGGGTACGTTGGATGAAGCAACTACGTACTAAAAACAAAGAAATCTTCAAGCACACTAGCTCGTCCCAATTGATCATAAATATATACTCTGTCAAAGTCTCATACTGTATAGGCCAGTTATTACGCAAAAAACACATAAAAACGTAGGTAATTTCATCACCGAAAAAAGGGCAATCGTGTAGATTTAAGCTCCATGAGAAAATTGCATGCCTTTGATGGTCAAGGCCAAGCAGGTTTTCGACACTGGCGCTATAAACTTCTGAAATTCAACGATAAATAATAACATATAAATTTGCAGTGTGCCACATCCGAGACAGTTTCTTTACTACAGACGTTTCGCTTGATTATGTGCCAATTTTTAAAGAAAATCAAAACGGTTGCGAAAGCAAATTGTATATGATACAAGTGAACTATGGCTAATAAACAGCAACACAAGGTGCAAAGTGTTATTCTGGACTCGATAAGTGAAGGTGTCTTCACGGTCGATCTGAACTGGCGGATTACGTCTTTTAACCGTGCGGCAGAGGAGATTACCGGTGTCCAGCGAGAAATGGCTATTGGTCAGCAGTGCAGGGACGTTCTGCGAGCAGATGTCTGTGAAGGTGACTGTACACTGGCGGCAACAATGAAAACTGGTAAGCCCATTATGAATAAGGTGGTCCATATTATCGATACCCAAGGCAAGAAAAAAGCAATAGCCATATCTACAGCCCTGCTAAAAGATGGAACCGGCAAGGTAATTGGTGGAGTTGAAACGTTCCGTGACATGAGCATGATCGAGCAGCTGCAAAAGGAAATCCAGGGCCGATACTCATTTGAGGATATAATCAGCCAGAGTCATAAAATGCAAAATCTATTTGCTATATTGCCAAATATCGCTGAAAGTAATACAACTGTTCTAATCGAAGGCGAGAGTGGAACGGGCAAAGAGCTTTTCGCCCGAGCCATTCACAATCTTAGTTTTCGAAAAGATAAGCCATTCATCGCAATTAATTGTGGGGCGCTGCCTGATACTCTGTTGGAATCCGAATTATTCGGCTATAAGGCAGGTGCCTTTACCGACGCAAAAAAGGATAAACCCGGCCGATTTGCTTTAGCTGAAGAAGGCACGATATTCTTAGATGAGATCGGTGACATATCGCCGGCTGTGCAGGTGCGGCTGTTACGCGTTTTGCAGGATAAAACTTACGAACCGATAGGTGGTGTTTCTTCGGTTAAGGCTGATGTTCGTATTATTACAGCGACCAACAAAAAAATCGACCAGCTTGTTCAACAAGGTAAATTCAGAGACGATTTGTATTACAGAATCAACGTAATGAGATTAGAACTGCCTCCACTAAGAGAAAGGAAAGAAGATATTCCACTATTAGTAGATCATTTTATAAGCCGATTTAACAGTCTGCATAACAAGAATATTTGCTGCGTTACGAACGAAGTGACAGCGGCCCTTTTGGCATACGACTATCCGGGCAATGTCCGTGAGCTTGAGAATATTCTTGAGCACTGCTTTGTCCTGTGTGAGGCCGAGATAATAGAATCCAAACATCTGCCAGCGTTTATTGGTCCAAGCCCTAAAATGAATAAAGCAAAGGTTAGTGAGCCTACAACTATTAAGCAAATGGAGATTATTTTAATAACTCAGGCTCTTCGACGAAATAAGGGCAATAAAACAGCGACAGCTAAGCAGCTCGGAATCGATAAAAGCACGCTGTTTCGCAAAATGAAATCATTTGACATCAAGCCCGAGATGTATTCTGAATAGGTGATTTGTTACCGCTTATTATCAGACAAAATCAGTTGACTTTTTCGCTAAGGCGGTTTACTTTATAATATCAAATTTAGAA
>CAYNTC010000193.1:0-5007 GCA_964399795.1 uncultured Pirellulales bacterium
CTGAGGCTTCAGCAAGGTCGTCAGCCATGAATACTTCTCGGCTTACTTGCTGAGCTAATTGGTGAACCTCACCTCTTTTGCTTACTACAACAGTTCTGCGTAGTAAACTCATCTCGTCCTTCGATCATAGGCGTTATCCCCCAAGTTAAAAACAACTTTGCCTTTTTATGAATAACCGACACATCGTCAGATACTCAGGGACATCTTTAATTTTTATTGGACTGGCCAATAATGTTGTAGGTTCATTTGTATGTTATACATAGTGACATCTACATTGGATTTATAGGACATTTGATCAAACCTAAAAAGGAAAAGGATAAAGAAGCTATGCTTCCAGCGCGATTGTATTCTTTCTTATGGGACTTCTGTGTGTTGTCGACCCTACAAAAAAACAGACGCACAGAAGCAACGCAGCAGTTGAAGTCAAACCGGCAGATTCTTCTATGTCTTTGGAAGAATCGTACATCGACCAAGAATTCTGAGTCGGTGATTTATCCCGCTTAGGCATTTCTTGTTTTTGATAACATTCTAAATACAAAGCACTTACATATATAAGGGCCTTATCACTCTCAGATATGGCACACGAGTTGCACTTCATCCTCGCGGTTTGTACTGGCACTGTTTTGATATTGTTTGAAAAGTAAACTTTTTTTGAGGGCGAAACACTTATGAGCTCGTCATCAGTTGCTACAGCAAGTGACATTCAGATGGATTATATGAATCTTCTGGTGGCGCAACTGCAAAACCAGAACCCCCTGGACCCCCTAGACAATAAAGATATGTCTTCACAGTTGGCACAATTCTCACAACTGCAGCAACTTGAGGAGATGAACTCAAGCTTTGCAGATGTACTTGATTCTGTCAAACGGTCCTATGCCATTTCTCTAATAGGCAAAGAAGTCTCATTCGAGGTTGAGACATCAACAGACGAAAGTGGGCTTAGCAGTGGTTCAGTTGATCAAGTGTATAACGATGTTGATGGTGAAGTATACCTGATAGTTGGTTCAAATGCCGTCAGCTTAGAAGATGTGTTAGTAATAGAAGATTAAGAATTACGTTTGCATTGTCAATATAAGGAGAAACGAAAATGAGTTTTGCATTGTCAGCCGGAGTCACCGGCCTACAAGCCCATCAGAAGATGCTTGATATCGCCGGTAATAACCTGGCAAACGTCAATAGCACTGCTTTTAAGGCCAGCCGAATCACTTTTTCGGAGCTGCTAAGCGAGACGATAAAAAAGGCCTCGCAGCCCACCGCTAATGTCGGCGGCACCAACCCACAACAGATGGGCAGCGGTGTTGGAGTGTCTGGTATATCGCCGGACATGTCACAAGGCAATATTGTGAACACCAGCAATGCTCTGGACGTGGCCATCGAAGGAGAAGGGTATTTCGTGGTCAACGACGGTGAGCGTGACCTGTATACACGTGCAGGTGCTTTCGCGGTTGATGAAGATTCGATGTTAGTTGACCCCTCCAGCGGCTATCGCGTCCAGCGGATCGGTGATGAAGGTGAGATCGACGGATTTCAAACACCGGGTGACAGCAATATCCACGTGCCTTACGATGTGTCTATGCCGGCACGGGCTACATCAAGTATCGTAGTCTCCGGTAATCTAAGTGCTGACGAATCATCGGATACGGTGCAAACGAATAAGATTACTTCGAGCGTAGCTTATAGCTATGACGATGGCACTGTAGCTACGGAAACTACCCAAATCGATCAGCTTGATCAATTTAGCGATGGTTCGGAAGCTGATGGACAATTGGGCTCAGGCCAGTCGGGTACGATTACTATCTCAGGCTATCATTCTGACGGCACCGAGTTTAGTAGCGGGCTGACGTTTACCGTCAACTCTGGTACAACGCTTAGGGATTTGATTGACCATTTGAACAACAACGTTCTTAGTGGTGCTACAGCGTCTTTGGTCAACGGACAGATACGCATCACAGACGACACCAGTGGCTATAGCATGTCAGACATGAGTTTGTCATACTCTGGTGATGGCTCGCTAACTGTACCTTCGTATTTCGAGGTCACAACTGTTGGTGGAGAGGAAGTCAAAAACGTCAATATTGCGATTTATGACTCTCAAGGTGGCAAACACGTCTTATCAGGTGCGTTCGTCCGAACAGATACGATAAATGAATGGGATATGGTGCTCACCTCTGTCACTGGAGACGTATACGAGATTGGTCCGGATAATCGCCGGATCGAGGGTATAACTTTTAACGCCAGTGATGGGTCATATAGTGGTTTGGAAGATGAGTCAGCCACAGCAGAATTCATGGTGACGTTTGCAAATGATCCTTCGAACCCCCAGACCATTGATCTGGATCTGGGCACTATTGGTTCGTTTGATGGGCTGACACAGTTTGCCGGTAATTCAACAGCAGTGGCGCAAGAGCAAGACGGCTACGAGGCAGGCAGCCTCTCTAGTGTCTCGGTCAACAACGAAGGTATTGTTGTCGGTTCCTTCTCAAACGGTATCAAAAAGAACATTGCGACACTGCAGATAGCTTTGTTCCAGAACACGTCGGGTCTGGAGAATGCCGGTAGTGGCTACTTCATTCCTTCAGCCAACTCCGGTGAGGCCGTGACGACACAAGCGATGACCGGTGGTGCCGGATCCATCCACGGCGGGGCATTGGAGAAATCAAACGCCGATGTGGCGACGGAGTTTGTGAATTTGATTCAGGCCCAGAACGGATATCAGGCTAACGCAAGAACTATAAAGGTCGCCAACGATATCTTAGCAGAGTTGAGCAATCTGATCAGGTAGCGATAAGCCAGAGGTTTATAAATAGGCACCTGTATTGTTGTTCCGACTGCTCATTTTGGAAGACTGCGATGACGGCAGAGACCGTAATTATGCGAATAATTAGTACAGCCTTGTTGGGGCTAACACCTGTGGAGCGATGGCAGGCAGCCGGGAGGTTTAACAACAGCTTCATGTCCAATTACGGTTTCGTCCTGGTTACTGCAATCGTCCTGGTAGTGTTGATTGCGGTGCTTGTGTGGGTCAGTTATAGTCGGATATTACAGGGTCGTAAGGTTGTAGAGCAGTCATTTATCAATAATGCTAAAAGACGTGGATTAAGTTCGCACGAACAAAACATACTGCGTCAGATAATAAGCCATAGCGGATTAGAACAGGGCGACTCAATTTTCACTACGCAAGATGCTTTTGAAAAAGGAGTCGCCAAACTAATGCAAGCAATTGCGGCCAAACACACGCCCCAGGAGAGCGAGCAACTTAAGGCTGGACTTTCTTTTCTACGCGAGAAACTTGGCTTTAAACCCTCCGCCTCATTTGTCTCAGGCACTACAAAAGATGTAAGCACCAGACAAATCCCGGTAGGCAAAGAGATTCAGATGGAACGCCGTAAAGCTCATGGCTCGGAAAGTATTGAGGCCATTGTAAAAGAGAACGACGATATGGCGGTGACTGTTAAGTTGGCAATGTCGTTGCAGACCAAACGGGGTGATGTATGGCGTGCACACTATTATTTTGGCTCGTATGTGTGGGAGTTCGACACATCTGTCGTAAGCTGTGATGGTGACATTTTAGTTCTCAATCACAGCGAGGATGTTCGGTCCATCAACCGTCGACGCTTCTCGCGTGTGCCTGCGAACAGACCTGCTCTGATTGCATCCTTTCCGTTTTTTAAGACGGTCGAGTCAGGTACTGATAGCGGTCGTGGCCACACCAAAACGAAACGACGCTCCGCCAGCGTCCTTAAGAGTTCCTGGGCTGTGCCGGAATTCGTTCCTGCAGTCGTTACGGAGTTAGCTGGCCCCGGTTTACGAATAGAAGCCCCGCTGGAAGTAAAGGCTGGCGATAGGCTGTTGATAGTATTCAAATTGGATGATGAAGGGCGGAAAAATTCAACTTCAAATAAAACCTCCAAAGCAACAACCTCGAGAATTGTGGGAGATTTAGCGCAGGTTAGACGCTGCACGGCTTTGGAGAAAGGTTTCTCAATCGCAGTTGAATTAGTAGGTCTTAGCGATTCTGACATCGACCAATTAATGCAAGCGACCAAAGAAGCTTCCTCAAAGGCCAGTGCGAAAGATCAGGATACTTCTGCCCGTACCGACAGTAACGAACAGACAATGCAAGGCATTGCTTGGCCAAAAGTAATGCAAGGAGCTTAGAATGCCTGATAGTATCGCGCAGGTAGGTTCAAGCGTAAATGCGTTAATGCGCGAATTCAACATCATTACGCACAACCTTGCTAACGTCAGTACAGTCGGATACAAGCGAAGATGTAGCTTGTTCTCGAAATCGCTTGAGGCACAACAGGCCAGCGGCAGTGAGGAATTATATGGCGATCTTACTTCTGAAGGAGTTCTCGATTTTTCCCAAGGTAATCTTATCCAGACCGGTAGCCCATTGGATTTTGCGCTTTATGGCAAAGGATTCTTTGTGATAGAGACACCGGATGGGCCGCTTTACACGCGAAACGGCGCCTTTCACATAAATTCGACCGGCCAAATAGTGAATTCGAATGGCGGAATTGTGGCGGGCGAGGTTGGGCCAATCATAATACCGGGCAACGTATCGCAGTCTGAGTTGATTGTTTCCAGCGATGGCAGCATCAGTGCCGGCAATGTTACTTTGGGTCGATTCAGATTGGTTGATTTTGAGGACAATGAGGACAAACTCGTCTCTGTCGGGGGGAATTCCTATAGTATGCAAGAAGAAGATATCGAGCCCATAACAGCGGAGAATTTGGTGGTGAAGCAAGGTTTTCAGGAGGCATCTAACGTCGAGATGGTTGATGAGTTGGTGGGCATGTTACTTGTTTCAAGGCTTTACGAGGCAAATGTGAAAGTACTGTCAGCTCAAAAGGATGCTACCAAGAGTATTATGAGTGTAGCAATGGGTTAGCACAATACCATTAGTAAGTAAGGAGATTAGCGTTATGCTAAAGGCGTTTTCAACCGCAGCGACCGGCATGACCGCACAGCAGATGATGTTGGACATCATTTCAAATAACCTTG